>JBJKPV010000001.1:0-10826 GCA_046706015.1 Allostellaceae bacterium
ATCCGCAGTAGTCCGCAGTAGAAAGAAAGAACGCGTGGCGCGGGGGATCGATCGCGCATCGACGGCGGGTGGCGGCTGCGCGCGGCGCGCCCGAGGGTGGAAACCAGCTTGCCAGGAGCTTCGCTATGGCTGACGCATCGACGCAAACCCAGGTCCCGAGCTTCACCTTTCTCGGCTCGATGCATGAAGGAATTCCGGTCAGCGACGCGAATCTCGATGCCTGCATCAAATTCTATGTCGAGGTTCTGGGGCTGAGGCTGCTGAAGCGGCCAAAGGCGCTCGACGATATCGGCCGCGGCGCCTGGCTCGGCGATGCCGACGATAAGGTTCAGTTCCACCTGATCGCCACCGCGCGCGACTACAAGCCCGGCCCGGGCACGAAATATTCCCCGACCGGCCGCCACACGGCGTGGCTGGTCAAGGATGTCGAGGCCTTTCGCAAGCGCATGGAAGCGCTCGGTATCGATTATGGCGAGGCGAAGAATCTACTCGGCGCCGGCAGCGCGCAGCTCTTCGTCGTCGATCCCGAAGGTCATACCTGGGAATTCCAGGAGCCATTTCCGAAGCGCTGAGACGCTGTCTCAGCAGTGCGCCGAAAGCCAACCTAGAAGCGGCTCCGCGAAAGGCGCGATCCGCTTATAGACCTGCGTCTCCGCCGGCATGGTGGCGATTGCGGTGGCAAGGGCTTGAGCGTCCTCGGCCGAGCGAATAGCGTCGTCGATCCGCGTAATCCGGGTTCCGATGGTGAAAACCACCGCCTTCGTGTGTGGCAGGCTGCGCAGGGTCTGCCGCTCCACCCGAAGCCACAGCTTCGCGCCGGCTTCGGCCGCGGTCAGAGCCACCGGCGGGCCCGCGATCGGTTGAAACGGTGCCGGGTCGTCTGCAATGCCCCAATTGAACCGTCCGACGATGCGGTCGGGCTTGAGTGCGGCGAAGAGCCGGTCGACGGCGCCGCCGAGCTCTTCGCGATAGCCGGGTACCGGGGCGTGGATCGCGACCAGCGGGCGGCCGAGCTTTTCCGCCAAGCGCCAGCGTGCGGGCGAACAGAGCGAGGCGCCGGTGAGGATGTAACGCTCGCCTTCCTGCTGCAGCAGGCACAGATCCTCGGCGACAAGCCGCCCGGCAAGATCGAGAGGATGCAGCGCCGCGTTTTCGAGGTCCCAGTTCTCGCCGGTCGCGCCGTTGACAATGTGGCTGTGGTCGCGACGGAACAACGCGGCGTGGTCCTGCGTCAAATGCGCCGCGACGAGCGCGAGGAGCTCGGCCGCGGCCACCGCTGCTTGAGGGAACGCGGCGAAGACCTCGCCATGCCGTGTCTCGAGCAGATGTCGCTTGGTGGCGAGCGTCTCAGCCAGCCCGTCATCGGGTTCCAGCCAGTCGTGTCCAGCGACCGGGATCAGCCCCATCGCCAGTCGAAAGGTGCCGGCTGCAAAAGGCGGCGCCGCGCGTGCGCCGCGAGCGGGGCTCATCGGCGTTCCTCTAGCTTTGTGATCGCGATTCGACATTGATGTGGCAGGTTCTCGCGGAAGCTGTCAGATTCGAAGACGGTAATCCCGTTGAACGATCGAAGAAATGGATCCCGCGCATGAAGACCGCCCCGCTTGACTGCCGCCGTTGTGCCTTTTGCTGCAAGATGGCCGGCTATGTCGAGGTCAGCAAGTACGACGTCCGACGCCTCGCCGATCATCTCGGTCTCACCGTGTCGGAGTTCGAGGAAAAGCACGTCATCCACAAGACGCGTGCCGGCAAGATGCGGATCAAGGACGAGCTCACCACTTGTCAATTCCTCGGCAAGGACCATGCCTGCACAGTCTATTCGGCGCGACCGACCAATTGCCGCGGCTATGTCTGCTGGGATCAGGACGACAAGACCGTCTATGAATTTGCCCGGTTCATGCAGTTGCCGGTAGCCGCCCTGCGCGATAAAGAGGCGGAGGAGGGGCGCCAGGAAAAAGAAGCCGCGCGCAAGCGTCGCAGCTAGGCTCCGGGTGGAGGCTCGAAATCCGCGCAATCGCTGAATTTCTTCGCGAGTCGCCGCAAATGTTAACGCGCGTCAGGGTGGCGCCATCGGCGTCGCTCAACCAAAGCTTTACGCCGTCGTGACAAGTTAAGCCGCCCCCGGCTGGTCCGAGGGGCGTGCTAACGATCGGTTAATCTTGATGCGCAGAGCAACCAAGGAGGCGACGACGCTCGCCTCGATGCAAAAGCAAGCCGAGGCGCTGCGTTCGCTGGCGCGGGATCCGTCGGAGCCAGCGCGCGCCAAGCTCGTCTCCGGCCTCTACGATCTTTCGCAGGAGAGTGCCGACGTCCCGGCCGCCGATCGGGCCCTGGCGTCGCGGATCGTCCTCGAGATCATCAGCCGCGCCGCGACTGGCGTGCGCCGCCAGCTGGCCGAACGCCTCGCGGGCGACCAGCACGCATCCAAGGAGCTCGCGCTTGCCCTGGCGCGCGACGAGATCTCGGTCGCCTTTCCCGTACTGCTCGAGAGCGAGGTGCTCGACGATGCCGATCTGATCGATATCGTCCGCCAAAGCCCGCTCGAATACCGACTTGGCGTCCTGCAACGCGAGACGGTCAGCGCCAAGATCGCCGAGGTGGTGGTCGAGGATCGAGATCCGCATGTGATGCGCTGGCTGCTCGAAAACCCGCATGCCGCGATTCAGCGGGCGCAGATGGAGGCGCTCGTCGAGATCTCACGCGCCGAGCCCGAGCTGCAGAAGCCGCTCATCGACTGGGCGGATTTGCCGACCGATCTCGCCGCGCGAATGTACGCCTTCGTCCCCGACGAGCTGCGCCGGCGCATCATCGAACGCCAGCGCACGCTTGCTCAGGCCCTCGATCTGCGCGCGGCCGGCGCGCTTACGGTCGACCTTCTGCTCAAGACGGTCCGGGCCGGGAAAATGGCGGAATTCGAGAGCCTGTTCGCGCGGTTCAGCCGCATTTCCTTGGCGGCGGCGCGGCAAGTCCTGAACTCCTCCAGCGGTGAGGCACTGGCCGTGGTGCTACGCGCCCAGGGTGTCGACAAGGCGACCTTCGCTGCAATCTTCTTCCTGACGCGCAAGGCGCGCGATCCCGGCGGAGATCTCTCCGGCGCCCTGGCGCGGGCAACCGACGCGTTCGATCGCTTGAGCGAGCAGGAAGCCGCCAAGCGTCTCGCCGCGCTCCAGGCCAAGCACCCCGAAGCCCCTTCGGCCTGACGAGCCGAGCCGCCTTCGCGCTGGACCCTAGATTACCTTTGCCGCGCGCAGCTTATTAAGCGTGCTGTCATCGTATCCAGCCTCGCGCAGGACCCTCTCCGTGTGCTCGCCGAGGAGCGGCGGCACGCTTTGCCCTTGCTCGCGCATGCCGTCGAAGCGCGCCACGCGGCGGAGCAACGTCATCACGCCGTAACCGTCGCGCGGGACCTGCTCGAACAGGCCGACATGAGCGATCTCGGGATCGCGCATCGCCTCCGGGACGGTGTTGATCTCGGCGCAGGCGACATCTTGCGCCGCCAGGCGCCGCAGCCATTCCGCGCGTGGCCGCTGGCCGAACAGCGGCCGCAGCGCCTCGATGAGCGTGGCGAAGTTCGCGATCCGGTCGTGCCGCAGCTTGAAGCGCGGGTCGGCGGCCAGGGTCGCGTCATCGATCGCCGTCAGCAATGCTTCCCACAGTCGGTCAGGCCCGCCGACATGGATCGCGAGGAGCTTGTTATCGGCGCAGCGCAAGACGAAGGAATGCGAATAGGAGGTCCGGGTCTCCGGCCCCATCTCGATGCCCGATTCGGTATAGGCGGTGAAAGCGTCGGGCATGAAATGCACTGCCGCGTCAAGCATGCTGATGTCGATGCGCGCACCCTTATCGTGCATGCCGCGGCCGACCAGCGCCGCGACGATGGCGATCCGCGCCTGCAGCGCGGTCGCCTGGACGGCGATGGTCGGGCCGCGCATGCGTGGATCGGCGGGATCGGTGAAGAGATAGAGCATGCCTGAGAGCGCCTGACCCACGGTGTCGAAAGATGGCCGCTCGCGATAGGGGCCGTCCTCCGAGAAACCCGAGATCGAGCAATAGACGAGGCGCGGGTTGGCTTCGCGGAGCGCCGCGTAGCCGATGCCGAGGCGGTCGAGCACGCCGGCGCGAAAATTCTCGAGCACGACATCGGGGCTGGCGGCAAGGCGCAGAAATGCTTCGCGACCTTCTTGCTGCTGCAGGTCGAGCGCGACGCTCTGCTTGTTGCGGTTGAAGGCGAGGAAATTATGGCCATAGCCGGGGATCCGCGGCTTGGTGACATAGAGGCGGAACGGGTCGCCGATGCCCGGCCGCTCGATCTTAATGACGCGCGCGCCGAGATCCGCCAGCTGCTGCCCGGCATAAGGGCCGGCGATGAACTGGCCGAGTTCGAGTACGGTGATGCCTGCCAAAGGGCTTTCGGGCCCGGCCGCGCCCGCGGCGATTTCCTCAGCCACGCTCCGCCGCTCCTCACATCTTGCGCAGCTGCGGCAGTACCTCGCTGCCGAAGAGCTTCAGGCTGCGCAGATACTGCGCCTGGGTGAGATCGCCGAAGGCAATCTGAAGCAACGGGTAGTTGACGCTCGATTCCTCGATGTGGCGGGTAAGCTCTTTGTGCACCGTGTCGGGCGAGCCGGCGATCACGCTGCCGATGCGGCGGCGCGCGACCTCGTAGGAAGCGGGTACGAACAGCGCCGAGAAGCCAAAACTGTTCGCCTGATGCTCGAGGCTCCGGTACCAGCGCTCATAGGCGGACTGCGCCAAACGCTCCGCCTCGGCATCGCTTTCGGCGAGGACGACCATGCGCACCGAGCCGATCCGCGCCTCGCCGGGTCGGCCTGCGCGCAGCGGCGAACCCTGATTGCGCGCCCAGGCATCGCGATAGAGATCGGCCGATTGCTTGATGCGCTGCGCCGGCGCCCAGCCCGCGTTCATTGCCGCGCCCAGGCTCGCGATGTAGTCGCGCGTCGCGCCCGAGGTCGAGCCGAACCAGAGCGGCGGGAAGGGCTGTTGCAGCGGCTTGAACTGAACCGGCACGTCGGTATAGCGCCAGCGCGCGCCGCGATGCGTGACGCTGTCGGCGGTGAAATACTGGATCATCACCTCCATCGCCTCGCGGAAGAGGTCGCGCGTCTCGTTCATGGTGACGCCGAACATCGACAGCTCCCATGGCGAAATGCCGCGACCGACGCCGAGCTCGAAGCGTCCGCCCGAGAGATGGTCGAGCATGCAGATCTCCTCGGCGAGGAGCAGCGGGTCGTGGAAGGCCAGCGCGTAGGCGAGCGGGCCGAGGCGGATGCGCTGCGTGCGCTTCGCGGCGGCGCCGAGGAAGATGCCGGGCTGCGGCGCCATGCCGACGGGATTCCAGTGATGCTCGGCGAGGTGATAGCTCTCGATGCCGAGCGCGTCGGCCGCCTCGATGAATTGCAGCCGTTCCTCGTAGAATTGCGTGAGCGGCGCGTCGCTGCGATCGAGGTGGTCGAAGATCCCGACTTTCATGGCGCAGTTCCCCGGCGTTTTCGTGGCAAGGCCGGCATCGCGGCCGTCGCGCCTGCAGGATAGTCGCGCTTACGTGCCGCGGCAACGCGGCCGCGCGGGTCAGTGCTCCGCCGTTGCCATCGCGCCGGTAAAGAGATGGCACTCGACCGAGGAATCACCATCTTCGCGCGTGGCTGGCCGCGCCATCGCGCAGACCGGCATCGCCTTGGGGCAACGCGGGTGGAAGGCGCAGCCCGAGGGCGGATCGAGCGGGTTGGGAAAGCCGTGCCCGAGCGCGAAATCGGGCAGACCGCGATCGGTCTCGGGCGTCAGCACGGAATCGAGCAAGGTGCTGGTGTAAGGGTGCCGCGGATGCGCGAAGATTTGGGCGGTCGGCCCGGCCTCGACGACGCGGCCGAGATACATGACGGCGACGCGATCGGCCATGTGCTCGACCACGGCGAGGTTGTGACTGACGATGACGAAGGTCAGGTTGAGCTCGCGGCGCAGATCCTGCAAGAGATTGAGGATCTGCGCCTGCACCGAGACATCGAGCGCCGAAGTCGGCTCGTCGCAGATGACGATCTCTGGCTTCATGGCCAGTGCGCGTGCGATCGCCACGCGCTGGCGCTGGCCGCCCGAGAGCTGGCTCGGATAGACATAGAGCAGCCGGCGCGGCAGGCCGACGAGCTGCATCAGCTCTTCGACCCGCTGCTGACGCTCTTCTCTCGTGCCGATGCGATGCACCTCGAGCGGGAGGGCGATGATCGAGGCGAGCGGCTTGCGCGGATTGAGCGAGGAATAGGGATCCTGGAAGACGGGCTGGACGCGCCGAGCGACCTCGGCGCGGTCGATCGCGCCGATCGGCGTGCCGGCGACGCGGATCTCGCCGCTCGTCGGGCTCAAGAGCCCGAGCATCATGCGCGACAGCGTGGTCTTGCCGCAGCCCGATTCACCAACGATCGCGAGCACCTCGCCGCGCCGCACCGAGAGGTTGACGCCATCCACCGCGCGCAGCGTCTTGTGCGCCGCGAACGTCCCTGCGGCGATCGAGAATACTCGGCCGACATCGCGGCATTCGAGGATCGGCGCGATGTCGTCTCCGTTGCCTTTCATCGCATGACCTCAACGGTCTGCGCGCTCAGAGCCGGGCTCACCTGGCCGGGCTCCAAGAGGCAGCGTGAGCCGCGGTCTGTCCCGGTAGCGCGCAAGGGTATGGGTGCGGCGGCGCAAGCGGCGAAAGCGTGCGCGCAGCGATTGCGGAACTGGCAGCCGTCGAGCGGTCCGAGCAACGACGGCACCATGCCCGGAATCGAGCCGAGTTTGCTCCCGCGCGGGGTCTTTCCCGGGACTGGAATGCAATCCAGCAATCCGCGGGTATAGGGATGCATCGGCGCCGCGAAAACCTCTTCCGCCGTGCCGGTTTCGACGATCTGTCCGGCATACATGACGATGACGCGGTCCGCCATGCGCGCCACGATGCCGAGATCATGGGTGATGAGTATCAGCGCCATGCGATACTCCGCCTGCAAATCGGCGAGCAGGTGGAGGATTTGCGCCTGGATGGTGACGTCGAGCGCGGTGGTAGGCTCGTCGGCGATCATAAGGATCGGGTCGCACATCAATGACATGGCGATCATCACGCGTTGGCGCAGGCCGCCGGAAAGCTGATGCGGGTATTGGCCGAGACGGCCGCGCGCCGCGGTGATCCCCACCTTGTGCAGCAGGTATTCGGCGCGCTCGCGCGCCTCCCTGCGGCCGCCCTTGCCATGGCGGATGTAGATCTCCTCCATCTGGTTGCCGACCGTGTAGACCGGATTGAGCGACGTCATGGGGTCCTGGAAGATCATCGCCATGCGATCGCCGCGCAACGCGGCGAGTGCGCTGGGCCGCATCGCCAGGAGGTCGCGGCCTTCGAGGGCGAGGCGCTGCGCGCGCATTCGCGCCCGACGCGGCAGCAATCCCATGATGGCGAGCGCGGTCATGCTCTTGCCGCAGCCCGATTCACCGACGACACAGAGCGTCTCACCGCGCCGGATGGATAGATCGACCTCGGTGACGGCGCGCAGGTTTCCCGCCGGTACCGCGATCTCGACGCTTAGCTTCTCGACCTCGAGCGCCATTTCTCCGGCGCCGGAGGCGAGCATCGCGTTCCCATTCGGCGCTCGCCCGCTCAATTTCTGCCTTCGGGCGCGGTGATGTCGCGAATCCCGTCGCCCAGCATGTTGATAGCGATGACCAGGGTGAAAATGGCGGCGCCCGGGATGGCGACGAGGTAGGGCTGGAAGAACATGAAATTCCGGCCCTCGGAAATCATCAGACCCCATGACGGGGTGGGCGGCCGGATGCCAAGACCGAGGAAGGACAGCGCGGCCTCGACCAGGATCGCCGTCGCCATCTCGAGCGAGGCAATGACGATGATGTGATTGAGAACGTTGGGCAGGATCTCGCCGACGATGATCCGCCACGACGAAGCGCCGACGGCCTCGGCGGCGGTGACGTACTCGTTGATGCGGATTTGCTGCGTCACGCTGCGCGTCACCACGACGAAGCGGTCCCAGAACAACAATCCCAGGACGGTGACCACCACGGTCACCGAACCGCCGAGAACGGCGATGAGCGAGAGCGCCACCAGCACGCCAGGCAGGGCGAGCTTGACGTTGACGAGATACATCACGACGGAATCGACGCGTCCGCCGAAATAGCCGCCGATGAGCCCCAGGCTGGTGCCGATGAAACCCGCGATTCCCGCGGCGCCGAAACCGACGATCAGCGAGATGCGCGCGCCATAGATGAGGCGCGTGAGATAGTCGCGCCCGAAGCCGTCGGTGCCGAGAATGTGCGCCCAGCTACCCTTTGCGCTCCATGCCGGCGGTATGAGGCGCTGCGTCAGATCCTGAGCGAAAGGATCATAGGAGGTGAGCAGGGGCGCGAAGATGGCGACGAGGATCGTCGTGATCATCACGCCCGCGCCGAAAAGAAACCCAACATGCGTCAACGCGCGCCGGCGCATCACCGCGCGCGGCGACGGCGCTTCGAGATCGAAGGCCGCCGCGGCCGGGCTCAGGCCACGGTCGATGCGGTCGCGTTCGATCGTCGTCATCGCGGCCTCCTCATCCGATCCGAATGCGCGGATCAAGATAGGCGTTGATCACGTCCGACAGGAAGGTGAGGACGATATAGGCGAAGGAGACGAACACGACGATCGACTGCACCACCGGGAAATCGGTGCGCACGATCGATTGAAAGGCAAGGAAGCCGATCCCGTTAAGCGCGAACACCGATTCGACAATCACCGATCCGCCAAGGAGAAAGCCCAGCGACACGGCGCTCAAGGAGACGACGGGGAGAATGGCGTTGCGCAGCGCGTGCTTGAACAGCACGGCGGTCGACGACAAGCCCTTGGCGCGCGCCATGCGAATGTAGTCCGAATCGAGCGCGTCCAGCATGCCGGTCCGCGTGACGCGCATGATTGCGGGCACGACCGAGGTACCGAGCGTGATCGTCGGCATGATGAAATTCGAAAAATGATCGGAGCCGGAAATAGGCAACCAGCGCAAGGTCACGCCGAAGACGATGATGAGGATCAACCCGAACCAGAAATTGGGCACGGCCTGGCCGAACACTGCGAGGCCGAGCGAAAGACGGTCGAGCCAGCTGTTGGGCTTGGTCGCGGCCAGAACGCCGAGCGGAATCGCGATCGCCAGCGCATAGATAAGCGACATGAAGGAAAGTTGCACGGTGACGCCGATACGCTCTGCGATGAGCTGCGATACCGGCTTGTTGTCGAAGAGCGAACGTCCGAGATCGCCGTGCAGCGCCTTGTCCGCCCAGTCGAGGTATTGGATGTAGAGCGGACGATCGAGGCCGTAGAGATGCGCGACCTGCGCGATCTGCTCGGGCTTCGCCGTGTCGCCGGCGAGCGCCGCGGCGAGGTCGCCCGAGAGGCGCAACAGCGCAAAGCCGATGATCGATACGGTGATGGCGACGAGAACGGCGATCGTCGCGCGGTGGATGAGGAAGCGCGTCATCTCGCCCGCTCCACATATGGCGCGGCCCCGGCGCGCATATATCCCGCGCTGTCGATCATCGCTTCCTTCCCTGCTCCGGCCAATCTCCCTCGCCTCGCGAGATCGGGTATGCGCCTCTACTCATTGTTGCGCGCTCCGACCCTAGCATTCCGACGGCCGCTTTGAAACCGGGGAATGCGCGCTGGAATCCCACAAGTGCCCATTGTCGAACACGCGGCGAATCCCGCGTTTCATGGGCGCTCCGGCCCAACGCACGTGGTACCGAACGCGCTTGCGATCGGCGCGCCAATGGCCGAGACTTGAACGACATAAAGCACGAATGGGGGAGGCAACGATGCATCGGCTACGCGCGGCAATTTTCGGTTCGCTTGCGGCCCTGACATTGGCCGTGGCGCCGGCCTGGGCGAACAAGGCGGATGACACGCTCCGGATCGCGACGACCGATTGGTGGAGCACGCTCGATCCGTATCAATTCCCGCTGGACGAGGCCGCGGTCTTCTACAAGACCGTGTACGAAACCTTGGTGAGCTACAACGAGTACACTCACAAATTCGTGCCGCGGCTTGCCAAGTCGTGGAAGCAGATCGACGACAAGACGCTCGAATTCGATCTACGCGACGACGTGACCTTCCACAATGGCGACAAGTTCACCGCTGACGACGTGGTCGCGACCGTGAACTATCTGCGCGATCCCAAGGTTCGGATGCGTTTCAAGGATCGGTATATTTGGGTGGCGAAGGTCGAAAAGCTCGGCCCGTACAAGGTCAGGATCGTCGCCAAGTCGCCGTTTGCGACCGAATTGGAGACAATCGCCTATCGCTTTTTCATGATGGACGGCAAGGTTCTCGACAAGCTGCAGAACAAGGCCGATTACGGCCGCATGGGCGCGATCGCGACCGGGCCTTACAAGGTCGTCTCGCTCGATCAAACGAAAATGGTCCTTGAGCGCTATGATGGCTACTACGACAAAAACGGACCGGTTCGGGCCCATGTCAAGCGCGTCGTCGTCACGCCGATGCCGGATCGGCAGACGCAGATCGCGCAGTTCCTGACCGGCAACATCGATCTCATCCGCAATCCGACCGCGGACACGGCGCGGGAGCTCTCGAAGATGCCGGGCACGGAGATCTCGGCTCGCCATAACGGCATGCTGATGTACGTGACGCTCGACGCGATGGGCCGCTCCGACAACAAGGTCATGAAGGATCAGCGCGTGCGCAAGGCCTTCATGGAGGCGATCGACCGCAAAGAGCTGGCGAAGACGGTGATCCCCGGCGGCCAAATCGCCGAGATTCTCGACGGCATCTGCGTGAAGCCCGACGTGGGCTG
>JBJKPV010000002.1:0-12613 GCA_046706015.1 Allostellaceae bacterium
GCTTCCCGTCGATGATCGCGTCGATCAGCCCTTCCTCGCGCGCGGTCGCGGCGGCGATCGGATCGCCGCGGACGATCATCGCGAGCGCGTGTTTCAACCCGACGAGCCGTGGCAGGCGTTGCGTGCCGCCGGCGCCCGGGATGAGTCCGATCTTGACCTCGGGCTGGCCGAGGCGCGCCTCCGGCGTCGCCACGCGGTAATGACAACCCATCGCCAGCTCGAGACCGCCGCCCAACGCATGGCCGTGGATCGCCGCGATGATCGGGACGGGGCTTTGCTCCATCCGCGCGATGATTGCCGGGTTGAGCGGGGCCAGGCGCGGGCGGTCGAACTCGGCGATGTCGGCGCCGGCGATGAAGCCGCGCCCCGCGCCGATGAGGATGACCGCCTTGATCGCGGAATCCGCGAGCGCGGCCTCGAGCGCGGCATCGAGCGCCACGCGCAGCGCGTGGCTCGTCGCGTTGACCGGCGGATTGTCGATCGTCAGCAGGGCGATGGCGCCGACCGCTTCGCGCTGCACCATGGCTTTCGTGTCGTTCATCGGCGAAGTCCCGGCGTGATGATAACCAAGGCTTGAAGCCCGGCCCGGTTTCTGTCAAGCAAAGGTGGGGCGAAATGCGTCGCTGGGTGAGCAAGATAATCGGACGGGGAGGATCGAGGCGGGATGTCCGCGCGATCGCGTTCCTGCTGGCGCTCGCCGTGACGCCGGTGGGCGCCGAGGCGCAGACCAAGACCGTCACCCTCGGCGCGGCGCTGCAATTGACCGGCGACATGGCCAATCTCGGCCGCTACGTGCGCGACGGCTATCGGATCGCGGTCGACCGCATCAACGAGATGGGCGGGGTCGAGATCGGCGGCACGCGCTACCGCCTGGGGCTGAAGCTTCTCGACAACCAATCCAACGTCAATCTCGGCGTGCAGCAATACGTGGCCTTGGTCAGCGGCGACAAGGTCGACTTTCTGCTCGGCCCCTATAGCAGCAACGACACGCTCGACGATTCGACCGTCGCGGAGAAGTTTCGCGTGCCCATGGTCGAGGCGAGCGGCGCCGCGCGGCAGATCTTCAGCCGCGGCTACAAATACGTCTTCGGCACCTCGCCGCCGGCGGACGATTATTTCGCTTCCACCGTCGAGATGATGACGAAGCTGAGCCCGCGGCCCAAGACCGTGGCGCTCGTCGTTGCCGATGATGCGTTCGACGTCGCAGCCGCCGACGGCGTGCGCCGCCGCGCGGCGAAGAACGGGCTGACGCTCGTGCTCGACCGGCGCTATAGCGAGCACAATGTCGATTTCTCGGCGCTTCTGTCGCTGATCAAGTCGAAAGCGCCGGACGCGATCCTGTGGGGCGGGCACGAGACCGAGGCGCTCAATTTCCTGCGTCAGGCCAAGGCGCTCGACGTCAATCCGGCTTACATGTCGGCGTTGACCGTCGGCGTGCCCTCCGCCGATTTCCGCCACGCGCTCGGCAAGGACGCGGATTACGTCTTCGGCATGACGCCCTGGCTGCCGAGCTTGCCGCGCGACGACAAATGGTTCGGCGACGCACAGGAATTCGCTGCCCTCTTCCATCGCCGCTTCGGCTACGCGCCCGATTATCACGTCGCCTCGGCGGTCGCCGCAGTGGAGACCTTCGCCGTCGCCCTCGGCAAAGCCGGCTCGACCGATCGCGAGAAGGTGCGCGACGCCATCGCCAAGAGCGATTTCGCCAGCCTCTATGCGCGGATCCGCTTCGCCGCCGACGGGCAGATCGATCTGCCGCAAATCGTCGTCCAGGTGCAGCGCGGCGCGCTGGCGCCGATCTACACCGACCATTTCCTCAACAAGCCGCTCTACCCCGTTCCCTTCTGGCGCAGGCGCGGCTAGGGCGCGCGCGGGGAGGGGGCGAGGATGCTGTTTGCGCAACTCCTGGTGAACGGCGTGCTGCTCGGCGGGCTCTACGGGCTGATGGCGCTCGGCATGGCGCTGGTCTGGGGCGTGCTCAACATCGTCAACCTCGCCCATGGCGCGCTCATCATGCTGGGCGGCTATTGCGTCTATTATCTATTCACCATCGGTCATGTCGATCCGTTCCTCGCCTTGCCCATCGCCATGGTGGTGATGTTCGGCGTCGGCTATGGCTTGCAGCGCGGCGTCCTCAATCTCATCGTCCGCTCGGCGCCGCTCAACACGCTGCTCATCACCTTCGGCCTCGAAGTGGTGCTGACCTATCTGGCGCAACTCGCCTTCACCGCGGATTTCCGCGCCATCAATCCGAGCTATGCCGGCGCCAATGTAACGCTCTGGGGCGTGACCGTGCCGCTGGTACGCTTTGCCGCCTTCCTTGTCGCGATCTTCCTCGCCGCAGCGTTGTGGTTCTTGCTCGAGCGCACGCGGCTCGGCCGCGCCATTCGCGCCACCGCGCAGAACCTGACCGCGGCGCGGCTCTACGGCGTCGATCCGGCGCGGCTCTATGCCGTCACCTTCGGTCTGGGCGCGGCGCTCGCGGGCGCCGCCGGCGGCCTCTATGGCGTGGTCTCGCAGGTGACGCCTTATATCGGCGCGACGCTCACCGCCAAATCCTTCGTCATCACCATCATCGGCGGGCTTGAGAATCCCTTCGGCATCATCCTCGGCGGTCTCGTCATCGGCATCGCCGAGGCGCTCGCCGCCATCTATATCGGGCCGACCTTCACCGACGCGATCAGCTTCGGGCTGCTGGTCTTGATCCTGGTGCTGCGGCCGGCGCGCAGCTGGCGGAGCGCCTGATGCTGCGTCTTCTCCTTCTCGCGCTCGCTGTCATCCTCCTCGCACTGGTGCCGCTCTCGGGCGATGCCGTCACGATCCAGTTCGGCATCGACACCTTGCTGGTCGCGACCGTGGCCCAGGCCTGGAACATCCTCGGCGGCTTCACCGGCTATGCCTCTTTCGGCAATTCGGCTTTCTATGGGCTCGGCACCTATGGCACGGCGATCGCCATGGCCCAGCTCCATCTGCCGTTCTCGGTCGGGCTCGGGCTGGGCGCCGTGCTCGCGGTCGCTTGCGCCGTGCTCATCGGCCTGCCGATCTTGCGCTTGCGCGGCCATTATTTCGCGATCGCGACCTTGGGGCTGTCCGCGACCTTGGCCGCGATCATCGCCAATATCGACATCGCCGGGCGCAATATCGGCCTCATCCTGCCGCTGACGCGCGACAACACCATGTTCTACGAAGCGGCGCTCGCGCTCCTCGTCGCGGCCACGGGCTGCGTCGCCTGGATCGCGCGCAGCCGCTTCGGCATGGGGCTCATCGCGATCCGCGAGGACGAGGACGCGGCCCAGGCGATGGGCGTCAACACGACGCGCTACAAGGTCGCGGCGCTCGTGCTCTCTGCCTTCTTCACCGCCATCGCCGGCGGCATCCACGCCTATTGGATCACCTTCATCGATCCGGCAAGTTCCTTCGACCTGACGCTCAATGTGCGCATGGTGATCATGACGCTCTTCGGCGGGCCGGGCACGGTGATGGGACCGGTGGTCGGCTCCTTCATCCTCAGCGCCGTCTATCAGGCGCTCGCCAGCAGCATCTCGACCGCGGCGGCACTGCTCTTCGGCCTCGTCATCGTGCTCGCCGTCATCTTCATGCCGCGCGGCCTCGCCGATGTCAGCCACGGCGTCAGGCGCGTGGGCTTGCGCTACTTCATGCAGAACATCCGGATGCACCGGCTGTGAGCGCGACCACGGCATCGCCCTTGCTCGAGGCGCGCGGCCTGACGCGGCACTTCCACGGCGTCCAAGCCGTGTGTTCGGTCAATTTCACTCTGGTGCCGGGCGAGATCCTCGGCCTGATCGGGCCCAACGGCGCGGGCAAGACGACGCTCGTCAATCTCATCAGCGGCGCGCTCCTGGCCGATGAGGGCGAGCTGAGCTTCGAGGGAAGGCGTATCGACCGTCTGCCGCCGCAACGCCGCGCCCATCTCGGCATCGGCCGCACCTTCCAGGTGATGAAGCCTTTCCCGCGTCTTTCGGTGCTCGAGAACGTGACCGTCGGCGCGCTGTTCGGCTTCGGCGGCGGCGAGCACAGCCGCGCTGCGGCTCGCGAGCAGGCGCGCGACGTACTCGATTTTACCGGGCTCCTCCATCGCATCGATCAGAACGCCGATCAGCTCGGCGGTCCCGACCGCAAGCGGCTCGAGCTCGCCAAGGCGCTCGCCATGCGGCCGAAGCTCTTGCTGCTCGACGAGGTGATGGCGGGTCTTACCCACACCGAAATCGACGAGGTGGTCGCGATCATCAAGAAGATCCGCGCCCGCGGCGTGACGATCCTCGTCATCGAGCATGTGATGCGCGCCATTCGCAGTCTGAGCGACCGCATCCTCGTGCTCCATCACGGCGAGCAGATCGCGGAGGGCGCGCCGGATGCGGTTCTCTCCGATCCGCGCGTGGTCGAGGCTTATCTCGGCAAGAGGCGGCAATGAGCGAGGCGTTGCTCGAGATCCGCGGCTTGAGCGCCGGCTACGGCGCCGAGCCGGTGCTGTTCGGTCTCGATCTCGACGTCGCGGCGGGCGAGATCGTCGCGCTGGTCGGCTCGAACGGCGCCGGCAAGACCACCTTGCTGCGGGCGATCTCGCGGCTCATCGCCGCGCGCGGCACGATCCGCTTCGCCGGCCGGAACCTGATCCCGCTCTCGCCGGAGCAGGTTTTCGCCGCCGGTCTCGTGCAGGTGCCGGAGGGACGCCAGCTCTTCCCGCGCATGTCGGTCGAGGAGAATCTGCGCATGGGCGCATTCCTGCGGCGCGACGCGGCAGGCGTCGCGAAGAGCTTCGAGCGGATTTATGAGATTTTTCCCATCCTCGCCGATCGCCGCGGCCAGGCGGCCGGCAGCCTGTCAGGCGGCGAGCAGCAGATGTGCGCGGTGGCGCGCGCGCTGATGGCGGAGCCAAAGCTCTTGATGGTCGACGAGATGAGCCTCGGCCTGGCCCCCGTCATCGTCGATCAACTTCTGGACGTGCTGTCGGAGATCCGCGCCTCGGGTGTGACCGTGCTGCTCGTCGAGCAGGATGTGTTCGCCGCCTTCAGCATCGCCGATCGCGGCTATGTGCTCGAGACCGGCGAAATCGTGCGCGAAGGCAAGGTCGCCGATCTCGCCGCCGATCCCGAATTGCGCAAGGCCTATCTCGGCGTCGCCTGAGCAGGCGCCGCGCGCTCGTTCGTCAATCGAGCGGGAAGAATGCCACCGTCTCGGTCGGGCGCTTATCCGGTGCGTCCGCGTCGCCGACGCGTTCGCTCGCCGCGGGTATAAACGAATAGACGGTGGCCCCGAAAAGGCCGTCGCCGGTGATCCCGTCGGAGGCCAGCGGCATGATGATGCGCTCGCCCTTCCCATAGCGGCCGGCATGGATGAAGACCGGGCCGCTGCCATGCGCGAAGGCCGGCTCGACCACGACCCGCCTGTGCCGGGCAAAGATCATCTCGTATTGCCAGCCGGCGAAGAACTCCGCCATGCGCTTGCCGCGCAGATCCTTGCCGAAGGCGGCGGTGATTTCGTCGCCGGCGAGGCGGCCGGTGAAAGAGTCGCTCTCGCGGTCATAGCGCCAGGACCAGACGATACTCAGATAGGGCGGGATCGCCGCCGGATCGATGTCGCGCCAGCCCGGCATGCGCTTGGCGCCGCGCGCCGTGTTCCAGTGGTTCGCGATGGCGCGCAAAGCAGGCGCCTCGATGGCGGCCATGAAGTCCTTGAAGCTCACCCAGCGTCGCCTTTCCCGCCTGCGGCGAACGGCGGGCGCCAAGGGCGCGATCCGCGACGTTCCGACCGGGACGGTCCGATTGCAGACAGTACGCTCGCAAGTAGCCCGCGCCAATTCGTCTCAACGTATACGGGTGATGGCTCCGGCTGGACTCGTGAGGAGGATCGCGCTCCGGCCGCGCCGATCGGGCTCGCTCCCGCCCGGCGCGCCACTAACCGATCATATGTCCAAGCGTCTCGCGCAATACGACGCGGTCGCCGTGCCGGACCTCGAAATCGTTCGCGACGCGCTGCGCGAAGATCGCCCGGGCCTGCGTGATCGCCTCGTCATCACCGGCGGCGCGCAGCTGTTCCGCCGCGCACAGGTTTCCGCGCCAATCGAAAAATCGACACCAATATTCAGTCATGGCCAAAAAATACCGCTCCTTTGCGGGCGGAACTCTGATCTGAATCAATCATGACGTGTAATTGCCGTCAAGCTGTGTGCTGTCGCAGGGGGGGCGACGATGGCAGCGAGGGGGTGGCGCGGCAGCGCGTCGCAGCGGGAAAGAGCCGGTGATAGCGGGCGCCTTCGCCTATCATCTCATCGCGAATGATGGCATTGCCCCCAAATTCCGCTTTCGGCATCACGCGCGAGAGCTTGCGCGGCGGCGCGCTGCGTGCCCAGATCAAGGCGGCGGATCCGAGCTTGCGGCTCTCGACCGCGGCCGCGCATCGCTGCTCGATCGACGCGATGCTGCGCGCACGGCCGGACCGAGCGGGCGATGTCTGGCTCTTTGCCTATGGCTCGCTGATCTGGAATCCGATCATCGATTTCGTCGAAAGCCGGGTCGTGACCGTGCGCGGCTATCACCGCCGCTTCTGCCTCTGGACCGAGCTCTATCGCGGCTCGCCCGGCGCGCCCGGTCTGGTCCTGGGCCTAGTGCCCGG
Organism: Allostellaceae bacterium; assembly: GCA_046706015.1. GTDB lineage: Bacteria > Pseudomonadota > Alphaproteobacteria > ATCC43930 > CGMCC-115725 > CAIKMD01. The sequence goes on from JBJKPV010000002.1 coordinate 6,634, forward strand.
CGGCGCCTGCCGCGGCGTCGCCTATCGCATTCGCGCCGCCGAGGCCGAGGCCGAGCTCGAGCTTATCTGGCGGCGCGAGATGATCACCGACGCTTACCGCCCGCTCTGGCTGCGCACCGTCTCGGCGGCTGGGCGCGGCTGGGCGATCGGCTTCGTCAGCAACCGCCGTTTCCGGCGCTATGCCGGCCTGCTGCCGGAGGAACGCGTCGCGCGCTCGATCGCCACCGCGCGTGGCCGCCTCGGCTCTTGCGCGTCCTATCTCTTTGCCACGGCCGGGCATCTCGAGGCCCTCGGCATTGCCGATCCCGACTTGTGTCGAATTCGCCGGCGAGTCGAAGAACTCATTGAAGGCAATGAGAAAACTGCTATGTAGGGGTTTCTCGCATTTGCCCCTAAGATAGCCTTCGCCCAATCAAGGAGTTCGGTCTCGATGAGCGCAAGCCCGGCGCAACAGCGGCGCGTCACCATCTTGGGATCGACCGGCTCGATCGGCTGCAACACGGCGGAGCTTCTGGCGGCCGATCGCGAGACATATGCGGTCGAGGCGCTGGTCGCCTCGAAGAACGCGCTGCGCCTGGCCGAGCAGGCGAAATCGCTTCAGGCGCGTTTCGCCGTCGTCGCCGATGAAAGCCAATATCGCGCGCTCAAAGAGGCGCTGGCGGGCAGCGGGATCGAGGCTGCGGCCGGCACAGCCGCCGTGGTCGAGGCGGCCGCGCGCCCGGCCGATTGGGTGATGGCGGCGATCGTCGGCGCCGCTGGCCTGGCGCCGACCTTGGCGGCCGTGCGGCGCGGCGCGATCGTGGCGCTCGCCAACAAGGAAGTGCTGGTCTGCGCCGGCGAGCTCGTGACCAAGGAGGCCGAAGCGCATGGCGCGCGGCTCCTGCCGGTCGACAGCGAGCACAACGCGATCTTCCAGGTGTTCCAATCCGACCAGCGCCAGGCGATCGAGAAGATCGTCCTGACCGCGAGCGGCGGGCCTTTCCGCAAGGTCTCGCTCGAGGCGATGGCCGCGGCGACGCCGGCTCAGGCCGTGGCCCATCCCAATTGGCGCATGGGCGCCAAGATCTCGGTCGATTCCGCGACCATGATGAACAAGGGTCTCGAAGTGATCGAGGCGCATCATCTCTTCGCGCTGCCGAGCGAGCGCCTCGATATCGTCGTCCATCCGCAATCGGTCGTGCACGGCCTCGTCTATTACAGCGACGGATCGGTGCTGGCGCAGCTCGGCTCGCCCGATATGCGCACGCCGATCGCCAACGCGTTGGGCTGGCCCGACCGAATTCCGGCGCCGAGCCCGCGGCTCGATCTCGCGAAGCTCGCCCAGCTCACCTTCGAAGCGCCCGATCCCGAGCGCTTTCCGGCTTTGCGCGTCGCGCGCGCGGCGCTCGACGCCGGCGGCGGCGCGCCGACCGTGCTCAACGCCGCCAACGAGGTTGCGGTCGCGGCGTTCCTCGACGAGCATATCGGCTTCCTCGACATCGCCGCGATCGTCGAGCGCACGCTCGAGCATCTGCCCGACCGCCATATCGCCAGCCTCGACGATGTCTACGCCCTCGATCGCGAGGCACGCGCCACCGCGCGCCAGCTGATGGGCGGCAAGGCGCGGCGCGCCGTCTCAGCCTGAGGCGAGACGCCGCCGCGCGCGTCATGCCGGTCTCCGACAAACCCGTGCTCGTCACCGGCGCTTCCGGATTCGTCGGCGCGGCGGTGGTGCGCGCGCTGCTGGCACAAGGGCGCAAGGTCCGCGTGCTGCTGCGGCCGCAGAGCGACCGCCGCAATGTCGAGGGGCTCGATGTCGAGGTTCGGCTGGGCACGCTCGAGGACGCGGCCTCGCTCTCGGCCGCGCTTGAAGGCTGCGGCGCGCTTTATCACGTCGCCGCCGATTACCGGCTCTGGGTGCGCGACGAGCGCCAGATGATGAAGGCCAATGTCGACGGCACGCGGCATCTGATGCTGGCGGCCTTGGAGCGCGACATCGCGCGCGTGGTCTATACCAGCAGCGTCGCGACCTTGGGGATCGCGCCCGAGGGCGGCGTTGCCGACGAGACCACGCCCAGCACCTTGGCCGATATGATCGGCCCTTATAAGCGCTCGAAATTCATGGCCGAGGAAGTGGTGCGCGGCCTTGTCGCCGAACGCGGCCTGCCGGCGGTCATCGTCAACCCCTCGACCCCGATCGGCCCGCGCGATGTGAAGCCGACGCCGACCGGCCGCATGATCGTCGAGGCCGCTTCGGGCCGCATGCCGGCTTTCGTCGATACCGGCCTCAACATCGTCCATGTCGACGACGTCGCCTCGGGCCATCTGCTGGCGGAGGAGAAGGGCGCGATCGGCGAGCGCTATATCCTCGGCGGCGAGAATTTGACCTTGGCCGAGATCCTGCGGCGCATCGCGCTCCTGACCGGGCGCAAGCCGCCGAGCGTCAGCATTCCGATCCCCGCGATTTGGCCGATCGCGCTCGGCGCCGAGGCGTGGGCGCGCTTCAGCGGCAAGGAGCCGTTCGTTACCTGCGACGGGCTGCGCATGGCGAGGAAGAAGATGTTCTTTTCCTCCGCCAAGGCCGAGCGCCTGCTCGGCTATCGCGCGCGTCCGGCGCAAGAGGCGCTCGCCGACGCGGTCGCCTGGTTCCGCGCCGCCGGCATGGTGCCGTCATGATCGCGCTGGCCCTGCTCAGCTTGGCGATCTGGCTTTATCTGCTTTTGGGACGCGGTTTTTTCTGGCTGGTGCGAGACGTAGCCCCTCTCCGCCACGAAGTGGGGGAGAGGGCAAGTGAGGCTCAGCACTTGCCCAGCGTCGTCGCTGTCATTCCCGCGCGCAACGAAGCGCCGATGGTCGGCATGGCGATCGCGTCTTTGCTGGCGCAGGATTACCCCGGCGCCTTTCGCATCGTGCTGGTCGATGATCACAGCGGCGATGGCACGGCCGATGTCGCACGCGCGGCGGCTGCGGCCCAAGCCGATCGGCTGCAGATCGTATCGGCGCGCCCTTTGCCGCCGGGTTGGACCGGTAAGCTCTGGGCCTTGAGCGAAGGCGTGCGCCAGATCGCCGAGCCTCCCGATCTCTATCTTTTTACCGACGCCGACATCGCGCATCACCGGACCAATCTCTCCGAGCTCGTCGCCCGGCTCCAGGCCGAGCAGCGCGATCTCGTCTCGCTGATGGTGAAGCTGCGCTGCGAGAGCTTCGCCGAGCGCTTCCTCATCCCGGCTTTCGTCTTCTTCTTCGCGCTGCTCTATCCCTTTGCCTGGTCCAACGACCCGAAGCACCGCACCGCGGCGGCGGCCGGCGGCTGCATCCTCGTCCGCCGCGCGGCCTATGAGCGCATCGGCGGCTATGCCGCGCTCAAGGGCGAGCTTATCGACGATTGCGCGCTCGCCCGCGCGGTGAAGCACGGTGGCGCGATCTGGCTCGGCCTGACGCAGGAAACCAAAAGCCTCCGGCCCTATCCGCATATTGCCGATATCTGGAACATGGTCGCCCGCACCGCCTATACCCAGCTCGGCTATTCGCCGCTGCTGCTTGGCGGCACGGTGCTGGGCATGGCGCTGACCTATCTGCTACCGCCCTTGCTCCTCCTTCTGGGCGGCGGCGCGGCGCTCATCGGTGCGCTATCCTGGGCGGCGATGTGCTTGGCTTACGCCCCGATGTTGCGCTTCTACGGGGTGTCTCTGGCCTGGGCGCCGTTGCTTCCGGCGGTCGCTTCGGTCTATCTCGGGGCGACGATCGCTTCGGCGTGGCGGCATTGGCGGGGAAGAGGCGGCGAGTGGAAAGGGCGCGTGCAATGGCAGAGCCGCTCCTAGAGGCGGCGGTCGAGACGCCTTCAGGCAAGGGCAGGGGCGACGAGAATTTTCCCGTCGGCTCCTTCCTCATTCGCCGCGATCTGCGCCGCCATGTCCATGCTTTCTATCGCTTCGCGCGCAACGCCGACGATATCGCCGACAATCCCGATCTCGCCGCCGCCGAGAAGCTCCGGCGCCTCGATCGCATGGAGGCGGTGCTCGACGGCGCGCCGGGCGATGATTCGCCGGCCGCCGTGGCGATGCGCGCGAGCCTCTTGGAGACCGGCACGACTTTTCAGCACTGCCGCGACGTGCTGCGCGCCTTCCGCCTCGATGCGACCAAGCTGCGCTACGAGGATTGGCCCGATCTCATGGAGTATTGTCGCTATTCGGCGTCGCCGGTCGGCCGCCAGCTGCTCGATCTCCATGGCGAGGACCGCGCCACCTGGCCGCCATCGGACGCGCTCTGCAGCGCGCTGCAAGTGCTGAACCACCTCCAGGATTGCGCGGAGGATCATCGCAACCTCGACCGCGTCTATCTGCCGCGCGCCGAACTCGCGGCGTGCGGCGCGCGCATCGACGAGCTTCAGGCATCGCAGGCGAGCAAGGGCATGCGTTGCGTTATCGACCGGCTGCTCGATCAGACCGAGACGCTGATCGTCATGGCGCGAGGCTTGCCGCCCTTGGTCGAAAGCCCCGGCTTGCGGCGCGAATGCGCGGTCATCGTCAATCTCGCCGAAAGGCTGGCGCGCCGGCTGCGCCGCGGCGATCCGCTGGCGCGGCGGGTGAAGCTGACCAAAAGCGACTTCGCCGCCGCGCTTTTTATCGGGCTGTGGCGCGGCCGATGAGCGGCGGCGACGGCATCGGCTTGCGCGCCGAAATCCGCGATCGGGTCGCCGCCGCCGGCACGTCCTTCTATTGGGCGATGCGCCTTTTGCCGGAAAGCCGTCGCGACGCGATGTATGCGATCTATGCTTTTTGCCGCGAGGTCGACGACATCGCCGACAACGACGCGCCCGACGCGGAGAAGCGCGCCGCACTCGATGATTGGCGCCGCGAGGTCGACGCGATCTTTGCCGGCACCAGCGAGACATCGCTCGGCCGGCTCCTTGCCGCCGATGCCGCGACCTTTCATCTGCGTCGCGCCGATTTTCTCGCCATCATCGACGGCATGGCGATGGACGCGGGCGCGCCGATCCAGGCCCCGAGCCTCGCCGAGCTCGATCTCTATTGCGACCGCGTGGCGAGCGCCGTCGGAAGGCTCTCGGTGCGTGCCTTCGGCGTCGACTCAGAGGCGGCCGATGTGGTCGCCTTTCATTTGGGCCGCGCCCTGCAGCTCACCAACATTCTGCGCGACCTCGCCGAGGATGCGGCGCGCGACCGGCTCTATTTGCCGCGCGAATTCCTGCGCGAGGCGGGGATCACGGCGAGCGCGCCGGCGGAGGTGCTGCATCATCCCAATCTCGGCGCGGCGTGCGATCTTCTGGCCGAGCGCGCCGAAAATCATTTCAGAGAGGCGCGTGCCGCCATGGCGCGCTGTCCGCGCCGGCCGATGCGGCCCGCGCGCGCCATGGGTGCGGTCTATCACGCCTATCTCTTGAAGCTGAGGCAACGCGGCTGGTCGAGCCTTGACCAGCCGATCCGTTTGCCCAAGCCGATGAAGCTCTGGCTCGCCTTGCGCCACGGACTCCTATGAGCCAACCCCATCGCGTGCATGTGGTGGGCGCCGGCCTCGCCGGTCTCGCCGCCGCCCTCGCGCTCGCCGAGGCCGGCGTCGGCGTGGTCCTGCACGAGGCGGCGCCGCAGGCGGGCGGTCGCTGCCGGTCTTATTTCGATGCGACCTTGGGCTGCCGTATCGACAACGGCAATCATCTCCTCCTCAGCGGCAATCGCGCGGCGATGCGCTATGTCCGCGAGATCGGTGCAAGGCCGACGCTCACCGGTCCGCGCGCGGCGGTCTTTCCGTTTCTCGACCGCAAGACCGGCGAGCGCTGGGTGCTGCGCCCCAATCTCGGCAAGCTGCCTTTGTGGCTGCTCGCACCCGGGCGCCGCGTCAAGGGCGTGGGGCTTTTCGACTATCTCCCGGCGCGGCACCTCGACGAAGCGCCGCGCGAGAGCGTCGTGAGCGGCGCGCTCGATCGCCACGCCCTCGTCTTACGAAGCCTGTGGCAGCCGCTTGCGGTGGCGGCGCTCATCACCGC
>JBJKPV010000003.1:0-5835 GCA_046706015.1 Allostellaceae bacterium
GCCGCGGCCACCACATGCAACCAGCCAGTCGTCGTCACCATGTCGCCTTCTTCCAGATGCGCCGGGTTGTCGAAATTCGTAATCCGCGCCGCTTGAAAGCGCGGATCGTCTTTTGCCACGCCGGGCACCTCCCCGAGCGCAAGAAGCGCGCTCAGTAGAACGGGCCTTCGCGGCGCGTCCGTGAGAACCGAGGTTTTTATCGGCCCCCGCCCTTGGCTGGGTTTCGTCTCCTGCGATGAGGCGACGCCACTGAACAGCAAGACGGCCCCGAACAGAGCCGTTGCGGCGAAAACCGATATCTGCCTCATCGCGATCCTTCCCTCGACTTTGCCCAGGCTGCGTCCTGATCGATCCCGCACCGTCAGCGCAGCACGCCGACGATCCGCTGCGCTCCGCAAACGACCGATTTGCCGCGCCGCCTCGAAACGACGGTATGAGCCAAAAGGCGGCCGGGTACAATAACGCCGCTCGATGATCTGCGCGGGCACGGGCAAAACCTTGCCGGACAGACCGAAACCTCCCCGCCCCGCCGATTGAAGCTGCGTCGCGCCCTGTCGCCCGGTACCATGACGCGTCGCTGACGGGGCGGCGCGCGCGGCCGCATGGCGCCGGGATCGCGGCGCTCGGCTCATCGGCTTTTCGGGGGATCGCCTCTTGTCCGAATCCATTTCGGCTTTGGTCGTCTTTGCGCTTCTCTGCGCCAGCGCGGGGCTCGGCGGCGCCGTCAGCGCGCGCCTGCCCGAGCGCCATCGCACGCGCGAGACCATCGAGCTGATGCAGTTGACGATCGGCTTGCTCGCGACCTTCGCCGCGATCGTGCTCGGCCTGCTCACCGCTTCGGTGGAGCAGGACTATGACGGCGCCGCACAAGACCGCGAGCGTTACGCGCTGCAGCTCACCTCGCTCGATCGATGTCTGCGCGATTACGGGCCGGGCGGCGCCGCTGCGCGGGCCGACATCGCGAGCTATACGGCCGCCGTCATCGCCAGCACATGGCCGGACGAGAAGCCGCCTTCCGGCGTCGCCTATCCCAACACCGCGCACATGCCGCGCGTCGGTGCGACGCCGGTGCTGGCCCGGCTCATGGACAGGATCGGCACCGAGATCGCGACGCTTCCCGCTTCCGACCCGCGACAGGCGCAGATCGCCGCGCTCTGCCGCGCGCGCTACGAGGACGTCGGGCATGACCGTCTCGCCGTGGTCGAGGATGCGGGCCACCACCTCTCCCAGCCCTTCTACTGGGTTCTGGCCTTCTGGCTCATGATCATCTTTGCCTGCGCCGGGCTGGTCGCGCCGCGCAACCCGCTCTCCTTCGCGATCGTCCTCCTCTGCGCCCTTTCCTTGAGCAGCGTCATGTTCGTGATCGTCGATCTCAGCCAGCCCTATGGCGGCTTCTTCGGCATCGCGAGCGCCTCCATGCGCGACGCGCTCGCCGTGATGCTGCAGCCGGCGCCCTAGACCATGATCGCGTGAAACGGAATCGGCTTCGATTCCAATTCACGCGTGAATCAGGGTCTACGTTTTTGAATCGAGAGTACGATTCACACGTCGGCAAGAAGCATGCTGCTTCTTTCCGACGTGATCGGACTCTAGGCGCGCCGCCGGGGTCGGGTATTCTCCGATCCCGACACCGCCACCGCGCAAGGAGCCAAGGACAATGCCGCTCGACACCGGTATCGGAAGCATCGCCCACGCCATTCAACTCGCGGTCGCCCCGGTATTCCTGCTCACCGGTCTCGCCGGGCTGCTCGGCGTCATGGCCACGCGACTCTCCCGCGTGATCGACCGCGCGCGCAGCCTCGAAGCGGCCTGGCCCGGGTTGGATGCCGAAGCGCGCAGCGCCGCACGCCGCGAGACGGCCAATTTGGAGCGTCGCCGGCGCGCCTGCAGCTGGTCCATCAACTTCTGCACCTTGGCGGCCCTCCTGGTCTGCTTGGTGATCGTCACCTTGTTCGCGGAGGAGTTTTTCCCCACCAGCCTCGCCTGGCTCGCCAGCTGTCTCTTCGTGGCGGCCATGATGCTGTTGATCTGCGGCCTCGCCTGCTTCCTGCGCGAGGTCTATCTCGCGACGCATCTGACGGCAATCGATCTCGCCCGATTCAAATAAGAGCACTCCTCGCCTGCCGCCACGCGCGGGCTTGTTGAAACAATCCGCGCTCCTCAAGGATCACCGCGCGATCGCCGACAACCAATTCGTCATATCGGCCGCTTCGGCCTTCGCGGCCGCGGCTTCGCGGCAGCGTGGCGCGACAGCAACGCCATGAGGGGCGGTGCGGCGAAATCGAGGAATGCGCGCAGCTTCGCCGGCACGAGCCGCCCGCCCGCATAGACGAAATGCACGGGCCAAGGCTCGGGTTCGAAGGCCTCCAAAACAGTGACCAGCTTTCCGGCAGCAACCGCGTCGGCAACCTGATAGGACAGCGCGCGCGTGACGCCGAGGCCCGCGATTGCCGCATCGATCGCGGCTTCGGCGGTGTTGACCACGAGGCGCGAGCGCACCGACACCGCGGTTTGCCCCTTGCCGCTGGGGAAGCTCCATGAATCCGGCGAGGCCACGCGCTCGAAGGTGATGCAGTCATGAACGGCGAGGTCGCGGGGCGCCTTCGGCTTGCCCTGTGCCTTCAAATAGGCGGGGCTTGCGCAGACGACATAGCGGATGACGCCGAGCCGCTTGGCGACCAGCGAGCTGTCGGCGAGTTGCGCGATCCGCAACGCGAGGTCGACCCGCTCTTCGAGCAGATTGACCTGACTGTCCGACTGGATGAGACGGATATTGATGGCCGGATAGGCATCGAGGAAGGCCGTGACGACCGGGAGCAGGTGCAATCGGCCGAAGACGACGGGTGCGGTCAGCACGAGTTCTCCCTGGGGCGTGCTGTATTCGCCAGCCGCCGCGCGCTCGGCCTCATCGAGGTCTTCGAGAATGCGCTTGCTCGCGGCGACATAGGCGCGTCCCGTCTCGGTCAGCGCGAGCCGCCGGCTCGACCGATTCAACAGTTGCGTCTTCAGCTGCGCCTCGAGCTGGGAGACTTTGCGGCTCACCGTGGTCAGCGGCATGCCGAGACGGCGCGCAGCGGCCGAGAGACTGCCTGCCTCTGCCGCCGCGACGAGAACCGACATGGATTCGAAGCGGTCCATGGAGACCTCCCACATATCGGAAGGATGATTTCCATATTGAATATATTTTTTCAGAAAGTGGAAGGCATTATTTGCAAGTCCACGGGTGCGGACAAGCCCGAAGCCGCTGGGAAACCCGGGAAACCGCCCAAGGAGGATCGATGGACACGCATTTCCTCTATTCGAGCGACGTTGCCTTCACGCCGGTGGTCAAAGCGATCCAGACGCGCAAAGGCTCGCGTGGCGCCCTGGCGCGACGGGAAGACGCGGGCGCCTGGCCGACCACGATCACGCCCGACCTCGCGGCCTTCATCGTCGAACAGACGAGCGTTTTCCTTGCGACGGCGAACGCCAAAGGCCATCCCTATATCCAGCATCGCGGCGGCCCGCCCGGTTTCCTGCATGTGCTCGACGACAAGACCATCGCCTTCGCCGATTTCGTCGGCAACCGGCAATACATCACGCAGGGCAATCTCGCCGAAAACCCCCAGGCGCATCTCTTCTTGATCGATTATGCGCAGCGCCGGCGGATCAAGATCTGGGGCACGGCGCGCGTCGTCGAGGATGATCAAGCCTTGCTGCGGAGCCTCACGCCCGAGGGCTATCGCGCACGGATCGATCACGCGATCGTCTTCACCGTCTCTGCCTGGGACGCGAATTGTCCGCAGCACATCCCGCAACGCTTCGATGCCGCCCAAGTGGCGGCACTCGTGGCGGAACGCGACAAGCGTATCGCGGCGCTCGAAGCAGCGCTGAAGCGGCTGCGCGAGGGAACTGCCGAAACGCCTTGAATGACGAGCGTCGCTGAGCGCGCTCGACCCGAAAGACGAGAAACGCCGGATTCGATGGAACTAATCGAGGGTATCGCCTATCATCGCGGGGCATCCGAGATTTCCGCCAACCGGTCACCTCAAGGGGCTCGCACGGATGAAGGCGGCCGCGAAGATCACGCTGCTTTTTGTCGTCTTCGTCGATCTGCTCGGCCAGGGCCTGGTCTTCCCTCTCGTCAACACCCTCCTCATGGAGCCGAGCGGCGAATTCCTGCCACGCGCCGCATCGGAGGTCGACCGGCACGTCGATTACGGCCTCGTGATCGGAGCGTTCTTTCTCGCCTGGTTTCTCGGTGTCGTCTATATCGCCAAGCTGTCGGATTCGATCGGCCGCAAGAACACGATGCTGATCTGCCTCGGCGGCGCGCTGACCGGCTATGCGCTGACGATCATCTCCTTCTATCTGAATAGCCTGTGGCTACTGGTCCTCGGCCGCGTGATCACCGGGTTCACGGCCGGCAACCAGCCTGTCGCGCAAGCGGCGATGATCGATGCCAGCACCGACGCAGCGGAGCGCGACCGCAACATGGGATACCTCGTCACCGGGGTCAGCGTCGGCCTCGTCTGCGGGCCGATCCTCGGCGGCGTCCTCGCCGATAAGAGCCTACTTGGCAGGATCGCCAGCTTCGACATGCCGTTTTACGGCGCTTCGGTATTTGTCGCCGTCGCGATGGGCATGGTGATGGTCTTCTTCAAGGACATCCGCGGCGCGCGCGCGCCCTTCCGCTTCCGCCCGGCCGAGATCTTGCAGACCTTGTGGCAGGTGACCAAGCATCCGGTCGTGCTGATGATCATGCCGGCCTATGCGTGCTTCATGGTGGCGAACGTCACCTTCTACATCTTCTCGGACAATTATCTGACGAGCGCCTTCGGCTACGGCATCATCGGCAGCAGCGTCGTCATGCTGGTGATCGGAATTGCGATCGCCTTGTCGAGCACCTTCCTCGTCCATCCCGTCCAGAAGCGCTTCGGCAAGCAATGGATCGTCGGGTTCAGCCTGGCGGTGATGGTCGTCAGTACGATCGCCTATATCGCCTCGCCCTGGGCGCTCCTCTGCTACCTCCCGGTCTTCGCCTTCTATGCGTTCTTCGGCGTGTCCTATCCGACCTTGCTCGGGATTTTCTCCGGCAGCGTCAGCCAGGCCGAGCAGGGTTGGGTGATGGGCGTCACCACCGCCGTCTTCACCTTGGCGGGCGGCGTCATGTCGCTGGTCGGCGGCGGCATGATGAGCGTCGATATCCGCCTGCCCTTCTACGTCGTGATCCTGGCGGCGTTGCTTGGGCTGGCGCTGATGGCCGCGGCCTGGAACCGGCCGGAAATCAGGCGGCTGACGGCACGGCCGATCCCAGCGGCGATCACAACCGGATCGGACTGATCGAGACGAGGCGCCTCGCCCATATTCGACCGTCACGCTCTTGGCGAGGTTGCGCGGCTGATCGACATCGGTGCCCTTGGCAACGGCGACATGATAGGCGAGTAGTTGTGCCGGGATGGCGTAGAGCAAGGGAGCAACGAAGGGATCGCAGGATGGGACCTCGATGGCCTCGGTGAGCTGGCCGGCAAGCCGCGCCAGCCCCTCGCGATCGGAAATCATCACGACCTTGCCGCCGCGTGCCAGCACTTCCTGAACGTTGGACAAGGTCTTCTCGAACAGCGCGTCCCGCGGCGCCAGCACCACGATCGGCACGCGCTCGTCGATCAAGGCGATCGGCCCGTGCTTCATCTCGCCCGCGGCATAGCCCTCGGCATGGATGTAGGAGATCTCTTTCAATTTCAGCGCGCCCTCGAGCGCCAGCGGATAGGAGGTGCCGCGGCCGAGATAGAGCACGTCCCTCGCCTCGGCGAACCACTTCGCCATCGCCTCGATGCGCTCGTCATGGTTCAAGAC
>JBJKPV010000004.1:0-4006 GCA_046706015.1 Allostellaceae bacterium
CCGGCGCGCGGCTCCAACGGCGCGGCCGAGATGCGCCCGACATGGAAGTCCATCTTCACGACATGGTCGGCGTCGGCAAAGGCGCGCACTGTTGCCGCCTCGTCGCCGAAGCGCGTTTCGACCAGCAGATTGCCGGGGGTCTCGTTCCAGATCGTCGGCGCGCCGGTACCGAGCGCGCGAAGCGCATCCGTGGCAAAAGGCAAAGTGTGATAATCGACCGCGATTTCCTCGGCGGCGTCGAGTGCCTGGTCGCGCGTTTCGGCGACCACCATCGCCACTGCTTCGCCGACATGGCGCACACGATCGGTCGGCAGGAGGCGATGCGGATCGATGGCGACGCGCCCGTCGCCCGGCGCTGTCAGCTTCATGTCGTACCGGGTCGAGGGCACCGGGCTGTGCGGGATCGGCTTCAGACCATCGGCGGCACAATCGGCGCCGGTGTAGATCGCGAGCACGCCCGGCATCGCACGGGCCCGCGCCGTGTCGATGGCGCGGATCTCCGCATGAGGATGCGGCGAACGCAGCACGACAGCATGAGCTTGCCCCGCCATCGCGAAATCGTCGCCGAAGCGGCCCGCGCCGGTGAGAAGGCGCCGGTCTTCCTTGCGCAGCACGCTGCGGCCGATGAAGGAGAGCGCACCCGCCACGCGACGCCTTTCAGCCGCGATCGACCAGGCCGAGCAAGGTCCAGACCTTGCCCTCGGCCAGACCGGCGAGCTCGCGACCGCATTCGCGCAGCACCGTCGGTGTTGTCAGGAAATGCTGCGTGCCGGCATACATGTCACGCAAGCAGCGCTGCAGCGCGCTTTCACGCAATGCCACGCCGCCGCCCATGCGATAGGCGAAGGCGCAGATATCGGCAACCGCGTTCGTCACATGAACGAGCGCCAGTCGCGAGAGCGTCATTTGGCGCGTGGTCAGCGCCTCGCCGCCGTAGAGGCCGTCGCGGATCTCGCCCCAGGTGTCATAGAGCAAGGCGCGCGCAGCGCGGTATTGCGCCTCGGCCGCGCCGAAGCCCTCTTGAAAATGCTCCGTCTCCCCAACCGGCGGCAGGAAGCCGCGGCGCGGCGTCTTGCGCCGCATCAGCGCGGCAATCTCGTCGAGCGCGCGGCGGCCGACGCCGAGCGCGAAGCCGCTATGGCCGATCGAGGTCATCGCCAGCAGACCGAGGCGATAGAAGCTGCCGCCCTGATTGGGCACGGTCGTGACCGGCGAATGGGTCATCGTCGCCGGGACGAAGACATCGTTGATCGCGTAATCGATGCTGCCGGTCGCCTTGAGGCCTAGCACCTCCCAATTGCCGAGGAGTTGCGCTTCGCCCACGGGCACGATGAAGGTGCGATAATCGGGTTGATCCGTGCCGGGAATGAGCCGTGGCTTGCCGTTCTCGACGACGATCGCGCCGGTGTGAATATAGTCGGCGTGCTTCAAGCCGCTGGCGTAGCCCCACTTGCCGGTGAGGCGATAGCCATTGCCCTCGGCGGTCGCCGTGCCGTTGGGCCCGCCTTGGCCCGCAACCAGCGATATGCGGGTCCCGAACAGGCTTTGCGCGGTGGCGTGATCGAGATAAGCAGCGGCCGCGCCGGTGCAGATCTGCGTCGCCATCAAGACCCAGCCGGTCGAGCCGTCGGCATAGCTCACCGCTTCAAAAACGCGCAGCGCCTCGACCGGATCGGCCTCGACGCCGCCGAAGCAGCGCGGGATCAGCAAGCGGAAAAACCCGCCGGATTCGAGCGCAGGGATCGTCTCGGGAAGAAGCGCGCCCGCTGCCTCGTTGCCGGCGGCATTGGCGGCAAGCAACGGCCTCAGCTCTTCGGCCTTAGCGAGCAACCGGGTCGCGGATGGCGGGGCGTTCATGCGCGGCGATGATATCGGCGGCCCTCAGAGGCGGCAACTCGGTCGCCGCGGCCGCAGACGCAGATGACCCCGCCTGTGCCGCGTCGCACATCGTGCTATCAATGGGATACGAGGCGTGGAAACACGCTCGAAAAGGGGGGGAACGCATGGCTGAAGCGCCGCATCGGATTGACGTCCATCACCACATCCTGCCGCAGCGCTGGCTCGAGGAAGAGCGCGAACGCATGGCCGGGCGTGCCCTCGACTTTGCGAAGGTGGCGCAATGGACGCCGGCCATGTCGCTCGATGCCATGGACCGCAACGGCATCGCCACCACCGTCACCTCGATCTCGACCGTGATCACGCGACCCGACGATCCCGAGCGCGCGCACCGTCTTGCGCGCGACTGCAACGAATACGCCGCGCGCCTGAAGCAGGATCACCCCGGCCGCTTCGGCAGCTTCGCGCTCCTGCCCCTGCCGCATGTCGATCGTTGCCTGGCCGAGATCGAATACGCGGCCGAGGTGCTGAAATGCAACGGGTTCAAGATGCAAACGAGCTATGAGACGCATTGGCCGGGTGATCCCGCCTTTGCGCCTGTGTTCGACGAGCTCAACCGGCGCAAGGCGACGATCTTCTTCCACCCGACCGTGCCGGGCTGCTGCACCAACCTCCTGCCCGATCTGAACCCGCCGCTGATCGAATATCCTTTCGACACGACGCGCGCGATCATGAGCCTCGTCTTCGGCGGCACGCTGAATCGTTGTCCCGACATCAATCTCATCTTCGCCCATGGCGGCGGGACGATCCCGATGCTGGCACATCGCGTCGCCAACCTCGTCAAGGTGCGCGCGGATCTGGCGGCGCGCCTCCCCGAGGGTGCGATCGCGGAGTTCAGGAAGCTCTATTTCGACGTCGTCAGCGCGACCAATCCGCCGGCGATGGCGGCGCTTTTAAAGCTGACGACCGTCTCGCGGCTGCTGTTCGGGACCGACATTCCCTATATGCGCGCCGAATCGACGGTCGAGGGGCTAGGCGAGTTCGGCCTCAGCGATCAAGATCGCCGCGCGATCGAGTGCGAGAACGCGCTGCGCATCATGCCGAGCCTTAAGCGCTGAGCGGCGCTGCCGGACGGCGCAGACCCGCCTGTTCGAGGCGCGGCATCACGTCCTTTTGCCAGCGCGCGAGCCCGTCGAGATAATCGACCCAGCTCAGCAGCACGCCATCGATGCCGAGCGCGTTGAGCTTCGCGATCTCCTCTGCGATGCGCTCGGCCGTGCCGACCAGCGGATAGCCGCCCCATCCGGCCTTGATGTTGAACTTGATCTGCTCGCGCTGCTCCTTCTGCAGCCGCTGCATCTGCTGGCCTTGGATGTTGAGGATGTTCTCGACCGCCGGGTCGTCGCCCATCTCGACCACGTAATAGCGCAGATAATCCTCGGCCTCCTTCTGCGTCTCGCGCTGCGTGACGTGGCAGTTCCCCCAGACCTGGATCTCGCGGCCATACTGCTCACGCGCCATGCGCCGATAGGTATCGATATGCGCGCGCAGCTGATCGAGATTGCTGGGATCGAGATGGAGAAACACCAGATCCGCGTATTTGGCGGCGAATTCGCGGCCCTTGCCCGAGCTGCCGGCGTTCATCAAGGGCGGGCACGGCATCTGGATGGGCTTGGGCATCGAGAAGCCCTTCTTTACGCGCAGAAACCGGCCCTCGTAATCGAACTCCTCCTCGGCGGTCCAGAGCAGCTTCATCAGCTCGACCCACTCCGCCGCGTAATCGTAGCGCGTGTCGTGCTCCATGATCTGGCGTCCGAACATTTCGAGCTCGGGCGTGAACCAGCCGCAGACGATATTGAGCGCGAAGCGCCCGTTGCTGATGTGGTCGACGGTGGTCGATTGCTTCGCCGCCATCACCGGATGGACGGTGGGGACATGCGACGTGGTCAGCACCCCGATGCGCTGTGTCGCCTGTGCCACGCCGGCCGCCCAGGTGTAGGTGTCGAAATTGGTGCCGTTGAAATTGGTCTCGCCGCCGAAACCCTTCCAGCGCGCCACCGGGACGAGCGCCTCGTAGCCGCAGCGATCCGCCATCTGCGCGATCGCGAGGGTCTCGGGCCAAGTCGCGCGAAAGCGCTCCTCGACCTTGGTGATTGCGCAGCCATTGCTG
>JBJKPV010000005.1:0-20994 GCA_046706015.1 Allostellaceae bacterium
GCGGTGGCTCGGGCGCGGGCAGCACGAGCGCGGCGCGCCTCACCGGGACGCGCCCGCTGCGCTCGAGCGCGGTGAGGCGCCGGGCGAGATCGCGGAGCGCCGCGTCGCGCTGCGCCAATTGGCGCAGGAGCTCTTTGACGGTTACGACGGTCGCTTCGTCGGTACTGGCGGTCGAGCCCGAGGGCGCCGCGGCGCAGGCCACGGCGAGTCCGACCAGGGCGAGACGCAAGATGGTCGCGGTGCGGATCATGGCTCAGAAGGGCAGCACTTCGCGAAGCGCCATGGCGGATGGCGCGACGAACTGATCGCGGCGCGGCGCGAGGCGATGCGCCGGGGCAGGCTTACCGTCGCGCGTGACGACGAAGCCGACGCGGCCAAAGCCGGGAAAGACGATCCAAACGCGCAGAAATTTCGCGAGCGTCATGGTGCGGTTGCCGAAGGCGGGGTCGGCCAGGAGCACGGTTCCGCCCTTGATGCCGCTGAAGACCACGAAATGGTTGTAGCCGACCGGATTGATGGCGACGACGATCGGCGCGAGGTGCTCGAGATCGGCGAGCTCGAGCTTGCCATAACCGATGCCGATATAGCCGCGGCCGTCGACATACCGCTTCATGTCGAGCAAGGAGAAGCCCTGGCGCAGCCGCACGAGCTCGGGATGCGCGATATATTCCTTGCGACGGATGAGGCCGAGCGCGACCTCGTGCTCGGTGACCCGATCGTCATATTGGAACCGCAGCAAGGTCGCGAGCGCCGCCGCGCCGCAGCTCAGATCCCATTGCTGCACGACCGCGCCGTCGCGGCGCATCTCCAGGAGCGACTTCACGGGCCCGCGATCGCCGGCCTGCGCGCGATCGGCGCCCGGCAGGAGCGCGAGAAGCCCAAGGCAGAGAGCGAGCCCCTGTAAGGCGGCGACGCCAGGGCGATGGCGGGTTCGCGCGGTCATCGCAACGGCGCGATCGCGAAGACCGAGCACAGGCAGGTCACGCTGCTCGGTGTCGTCGCGGTCATCACAAGACTGTGAAGGAAAGCGATGTTTCCCAGCGCGTCGGCGCGCGCAGCGCAAGATTTGACGCCGTCGCCGGACGCGGCCGCTTGGCCGTTGCCAACGCCGATCGCGGCAGGAACCTCGCCCTGAAGTCGAAGCCCGGCGCGCGCCGGTGCGCCCTCAACCGGGGCCACTTTGAGAAGGTTCGCGCGGGCGATCCGCGCTTGCGCTGTGGTGGCGGCGCTGGCAAAGCGGCCGTGCGCGGCACTGGCGAGGTCAACGCTGAGCGTCAGGCCTCCTGCCGTCACGCGATCCATCTCGTCGAGGCTCAGCGCCCGCAGGCCGGGATGGTTGGCTGCAATTACCGATGCGGGATCGGCGCGCGCCGTGGCGGACGACAATGCCGTCAATATGACGAGAAGCGGCAGGAGGAAGGCCACTGCGTGCCCTCCACCCGTCTCGATCACCCGGCGATGACAGTCGCGGCGCGTGGCATCCTCCCTCGTGCGGCTCCATCGCTATCATCGAACCACGGCGCGGCGATGCCACGCGGGCAAAAGCATGCGGCGATCGGCCATTCGGCCAAGCCGACGGACCATTGGGGATGGCGCGTAAATCTTTCGAGTGAGCGCGGCTGCGCGCGAGACCGTCGGTGACGTGACCAGCGCATTGCCGGTCCTTCCGTAGATTCCGAGATACCCGCTGCGCGGCATGGCGATTAGAGTTGTCTCACGAACAACAAAGCGGACGCCAATTCGCTCTCGGCGCGGCCAGAGCCGCGGTCAAGGGCGACGTCCGAGTTGGACTGCGCGAAATGCGATCGCGAAGCAATTATGCGCCGCGGCCGGAGGCGTGGGACGTGCATCCCCGCCTTCGCGATGGCGCGAGAGGCCTGCGCAAGAGGCACGCGCGATGGATTTGCGGGGAAGAGCTGTGACGCCGATTGATATGACGGCCGTCAGACTGGGCGTGATCGACCCGAGTACGCTCTCCCGCGCCGGGCTCGTCAGCCTGCTGCGCACGATGGGCTTCGCCGACATCGCCGACACCGCGAGCGTCACCGAGATGAAGCACGCCGCAGATCCAAGCAAACCGCCCGAGCTGCTGTTGCTCGATCTCTCGCTCGGTCCCGGCGACATTGCCGCGGCGATGTGCGAGATCGAGGCCTGCATGCCTGGCTGCAAGGTTGTATTCCTTGCGCAAACGCTCGATCTCGCCGTGCTCGGCGCATGCTTCGCCGCCGGCGCCAGCGGTTATCTGCTGAAGGACATCTCGCGCGAGGCGCTGCAAGGAACCTTGGGCCTCGTCGCGGTCGGCGAGAAAGTGTTCCCCTCGGCGCTTGCGCTGCATATGGCGGGGCTCGCCGAAAAGTTCGGCGAGCGGCGGACGAGCGGCGCGAAGCTGGCGGCGGGCATCCTGTCGGAGCGCGAGATCGATATCCTGCGCTGTCTCGTGACGGGCTATCCGAACAAGACCATCGCCGCCAATCTCTCGATCGCGGAATCGACGGTGAAGGTTCACCTCAAGCGGATCTTGCGCAAGACACGCGCTTCGAACCGAACCCAGGCGGCGATCTGGGCGGTGGAGAACGGTCTCGCCGATACCGAGGATGCGGCGCGCCGTATCTGAGCGCTGCTAAAGCATTACGAGACCGCGCCGCGCGCCCGCCGCGACCGCTTCGGTGCGGCTGTCCGCGTCGAGCTTTTCGAGCACGGCGGCGACGTGGAACTTGACGGTGTGAAAAGAAATCCCGAGCCGGCGCGCGATCACCTTGTTGGAGACGCCGTCCGCCATCGCGTTGAGCACCTCGAGCTCGCGCGGCGTCAGCGGTTCGCCCGGCGGCGCGCCGTCGCCGGGTTCGGACAAGGGTGCGGCCGGCAGGAGGCGCAAGCCTTCACGCGCAGCGTCGATGGCGAGGCGCAGCGCACGCGGCGATACGGGGAGCGGCAACAGGCTGGCGCCGCTTCGATCGATCAGGGCACGCAGCGACGGTAGCTCTTCGCTTGGCGCCACGACGATGAGAAGCGTGCCGCGCTCGAGGAGGCAAGGCGGCGGGTCGATACTCGGTACCAGCCGTGCGAGGATCGCGTCGACACGCGTCTCGTCGAGAAGCCGGCGCAACGCTGCCGGCGTGCGGGCGGTGCCGGCGACGCGGCTGCCGGCGTCGCGCGCCAGCGCGGCAAGTTCGTCGCGCTGCCCGGCGTCAGCGGCATAGATCGCGATGACGGCCGTGCTCTCCGAGGGCGCAGCGGGGCGCATCGCGATTTGACCGCTAGCTGCGCGGCCGCTCGCCGATGGTGATCGTGACGTCGCTGTGCTGACCGGCGCGCAAGATGGCGAGCTTCGCCGCCTGGCCGATGCTCTCGGGGCCAAGCAGCACCATCACCTCGCGCACGCGCGTCACCTTCTGATCGTTCCATTGCAGAACGATGTCGCCGACGAGCAGCCCGTTGCGTGACGCCGGTCCTTCCGGATCGATGCTGACGACGAGCAGGCCAGCATCGCTGCCGTGGCGCGCGGGCTGCAAGCCGGCGCCGAGATAGCCGCGGCCGATATGACCCTTGGCCAGCAGCTGATCGACGACACGGTCGATGGTCGAGGCGGGAATGCCGAGGACGAGCCGTCGCGGACCGCGCACGATCATGCCGAGCACCTCGCCGCCGGCATCGACCATGGCGCCGCCTTCGGCGCTGGGGCTCAAGCTCAGATCGAGGCGGATGAAACGATCGATCCTGCCACCGCGCCGGCTGTGCCAGACGTCGCCGGCGAGCGCGGCGACACCGAGACCGGTGAGTACGCCACGCTGATTGCGGCCGATTCCGAGGATGAGATTGCCGGCGCGCAGAGCGCCCGCGTCGCCTTGCTCGACCGCCGGCATGCCGTCGGGCTCGAAGCGCAGCAGCGCGACATCCGTGCTGGGATCGCGCCCGACCAGCGCGGCGGCGACGCGCTGACCGTCGGGACGCAGCACGGTGATGTTCTCATCGTTGATGAGCGCCTCGTCCGAGGTGACGATGAGGCCGGGCCGCCAATGAAGGCCGCTTACGGGATAGCGTCCGCCGCTATCGAGCGCGACCACGCTCGGGGCGACGTGCGCGACGAGATCGGCGATGGCGTTCGAGAAAGCGATCAGCGGGGTAGGGGCGTGGTCGGTCATCACAACTCTCCGGTCGATGGGGTTGAGCCCAATATGGCGACGGCACTGCCGCCGTCCTATCGGCCGGATGGCTAGGACCGGTGCCGAGATCAGGCAGCGGGCCGGAGCTCGCGCGGCGTCACCTCGAGCGCGATCTTCTCGCCGCGGCGGAGCACGCCGATGGCGATCGGGAGACCCACGCGCTCCTCGGTCAGGAGGCGATGCAGCGCATCGATATCGCCGATCGGAAGCCCGTCGAATTCGACGATGATGTCGCCGTCGCGCACGCCACCCGACTGCGCCGCGGCGTCGGGCGCCATCGACTGCACCAGCACGCCGCTCTCTTGCGCGAGGCCATGGAACCGCACCAGCCGGCGCGGCAGGCTCACATTCTGCCCGGCGACGCCGATATAGCAGCGGCGCACGCGGCCGTCGCGGATGAGCCGCGATGCCACGAACTCGACCGTGTCGGCCGAGATCGAGAAGCAGATGCCTTGCGCCATGGCGATGATCGCGGTGTTGATGCCGATCACCTCGCCATGGGCGTTGACGAGCGGCCCGCCCGAATTGCCCGGGTTGAGCGCGGCGTCGGTCTGAATGACGCTGTCGATGAGCCGGCCCGAGCGCGCGCGCAGGCTGCGACCCAAGGCGCTGACGACGCCGGCCGTGACCGTGCATTGAAAACCGAATGGGTTGCCGATGGCGACGACGAGCTGGCCGACGCGCAAGCCGCGCGAGCTGCCGAGCCGAGCCGAGACTTGCGCCTCGCCATCGAGCCGCAGCACGGCAAGATCGGTGTCGGGATCGTCGCCGACGACACTCGTTCCGGAGCTTCGTCCATCGGCGAAGGTCGCGGTCACGCGCTTGCCGCCGGCGATGACGTGGCTGTTGGTCAGCACATAGCCGTCGGGCGTGAAGACGACGCCGGAGCCAGCGCCGCCGCGGCCGCGCTCGGCCTCGACCTGAAGGTGGAGCACCGCCGGCCCGACCTGGTCGACCGCGCCGATGACGGTGCGCGAATAGGCATCGAACGTGGCGAGCTCCGCCTGGGGTGCGGCGGATGAGCTCAGGTTGGAGGGATCTTCGAAGGAATTGATGGGGGAGAGATGCGTCATGGTGAGGGACCAAATGGGCATCGCTGCGGGGCTTGCCTAGGGTTTGCGCCTCGTGCCCAGCGCAGCGCTCGTGTTCCGATTCCGCCGTTCGTCTCACTTCGCAGCACACTCTGTACGAACGTCGGAATCGAATGGGCGCCAGCCAATTTATTGATTCTAGTGTGGCTTTCGGATTTGACGTTCCTAAACGGACTCGCGGCAAACAGATAGGAACGTCAAATCCGCCACACTAGCGCGACCTCGACGCGCGGCGGGCGCGCGCCTATGCTTCGGCAAAGACCGGCTTGGCTGGCCGGTCCAAGGGAGGAGGAGAGAATGGGACGCTCGCTGAAGCTGACTGCTGCCGACGGACATGTGCTCAATGCCTATCGCGCCGATCCCGCGGGCGCGGCCAAGGGCGGTGTGGTGGTCCTCCAAGAGATTTTCGGCGTCAATGCCTTTATTCGAGAGGTCTGCGAGGACTACGCCAAGCACGGCTATGCCGCGATCGCGCCGCAGCTCTATGACCGGATCCAGCCGAACGCGGCCTTTCCCTATTCGCCGGAGGGGATGAAAGAGGCGCGCGGGCTGCGCACCCAACTCGATTGGGAAAAAATCGCGCTCGACACCGCGGCGGCGGTCGCGGCGCTGCGGCCGCTCAAGGTCGGGACGGTCGGCTATTGCCTCGGCGGCTCGGTGAGTTACCTCGCCGCCTGCAAGCTCGGCGTCGAGGCCGCGTCGTGCTACTACCCAACCGACATCGCGCGGCAAATCCAGGATGAGCCGGGCTGTCCCGTGGTGATCCATTTCGCCAAGCGCGATCATATCGTGCCGCTCGAGGTCGTCGAGAAATTCAAGGCGGCGCATCCCGATATTTCGGCGCATGTCTATGACGCGGATCACGGCTTCAATTGCTGGAAGCGGCCGGAGGCGGGCTACGATCCGGCGAGCTCGGCCTTGGCACTCGATCGCACCTTGAGCCTGTTCGAGCGCTGCCTCGCGCGGTGATTGGTTAGGGACGAACGATCGGCCGCGCGTTTATCTTTTATCTCTTGCCGATCCGCTGCTCCTGAGCGAAGTCGAAGGGACAGGCGCGGATCGTTTATCTCTTGGCGGTCCGCTGCTCCACCGGCGCGGATCGCTAGCGGCGGCCGAAGCCGCGGCCGTTGATGACGATGTCGTTGTTGAAGCCCTCGGCGACGAGCGCATCGCCGTCGGATTCAAGACAGAGGCTGACATTGATCGCCTGGAGGATGATGTCGTCGATCTGCTCCGGGCGAATGTCGTAACGCTTCAGGGCACGGAGCGTGCGGGAGACGCAGCGGCTTCCGTCGGCATCCTTGCGCTTGGCCGCGCTGCGGCGTCGAAAACGTTTGGGAATGGTCAGGCGCGGGCTCAATTCAGCTCGCCCTCCGATAACTGCCACGAGTCTGTTCGCCCTTAGTTGCGGGGAGGCTAACGCCGCTCGCAGCTGCGAGGGCAACGATGCGCCGGGTTTCCCGGAAGACGGGTTTTTCCGTCAAAAACACGCGCATTTCCGCCATTTCTGCGTCGGGAAAAATGGTTGACGCCCGGTCGCAGGTGTATTGTGCGATGCAAAAATTGAGAAAGCGTTAGGGCTGGATTCCGCGCCAGGATATTCCATTTCGAAAGGAACCACCGCGTTTCGTTACGCTCGTGATCAGCGCTGCAGTCGCACCGTTGGGGCACCGGTCATACCCAAATGCGCAAGCCTGCGGCTGGCAGTTTCGGTTTTCGCGTCTGAGGCTTGCGGCCTATACTGGCGCCAGTCAAAGAACCTGAGGCCCGCGCGTCATGGCGAATGACATTCATGTCAGGGTCGGCGTTCACAATCTCGACGATGCCCAGGTCGCGGACTTTCGCAGCGCCTATCGCCAGATGATGGCGATCAGCGACAATCGCGGCTACCAATACCTCGCCGGGTTTCACGGCGCGCCAGGCTGGTATTGCTGGCACCATCAGCAAAACGCGCGCAGCGCGCAGCGCCTCTTCGTCTTCCTGCCTTGGCACCGCGCCTATCTCTATAACTGGGAATTGGCGATGCGCGACCGCGTGCCGGGGGTGAGCTTGCCGTGGTGGGACTGGACCTTGCGGCCGCCGCGCCAGAACGGCTTGCCGGAGATCTTCACCGCACGAGGCACGGCGCGTGAGCCCAATCCGCTGACGGGTTTCCGCATCAATCTGCCGGACGCGAACCCGCCGGTGATGCGCATGACATCGCGCCAGCCCGACCTGCCCGACGGGCTGCCGAGCCAGGCGGATGTCGAGGCTTGCCTGGCGCGAAGCGATTTCACCGATTTCACCCAGGCGCTCGAAGACATCCACGACCGGGTACATGGCTGGGTGTCCGGCGATATGGGCTTGATCGCCACCTCGGCTTACGATCCGATCTTCTGGTCGCATCACGCGATGGTCGACCGCATCTGGTGGCTGTGGCAGGTGAAGAACGGTCACGGCAATGTTTCGCCGGACTTGCTCGACGTCGTGCTGGCGCCGTTCAATCTCAAGGTGCGCGACGTGCTCAACGTCAACGATCTCGGCTATGATTACGCGGCGGGCCAGGCGGTTTCGGTCGGAGGAACGGGCTAATGGCGATGGCGCGACGCAAACGCAAGGCGGCAAAGCGAGCGTCGTCGTCGCGCCGGGCGACGAGCTTGGCAGCGCCACGGCGGGGCACGCGCGCCGCCAAGATCTTCACCTCGCCGTCGGTGAATGTCGATTTCGCGGGCCCCGATCATCGCTTCGTGCGCGCCGATCTCGAGATCGACGGCATCTTCCACGGCGAGGCGTCCTACGAAGGGCGCATCTTCCTCGACAATGCCAAGGCTGATGTCGACACGCCGAAGACGCTCGGCCAGGGCTATGCCGGCTCGTTCTATATCTTCGGCCATGGTGGATGCTTGGGCGATCCCGGCCATTGCGAGGTCAACGAGCACAAGCGCGAGGATTTCGATTTCCGCAATCCGCATCCGCTGACGCCTGCCTTCAAGCGCATCACCGTCACCGAGGCGCTGCGCCAGGTGGCGAAATCGCGCAAGCAGATCACCGTCACGATCGTGCCGGTGGTGACCGCCATCAACAAGCTCTGCGACCCGGTGAACGTGTTCCGCTGCAGCGGGCTGCGCATCGTCACCTATAATTAACAAGCCAAGGCTATGACGGTCTGGACGGCACCCTCTTTCCATGGGCGCGCAAACCCACTATTTGTTGGAGAAAGCGGGCCCTTGGGCGCCGCCCCAAGAGGTTGACGATGCAGAAGAAATGGTCTCCGGCGAGTTGGCGGGACATGCCGATCCGGCAGGTTCCCGACTATCCCGACCAGGGCGCGCTCGACAGCGTCGAGGCGACCTTGCGCAATTTCCCGCCGCTGGTTTTCGCTGGCGAGGCGCGTAGCCTCAAAGCCGGCCTTGCCAAGGTGGTGGCCGGCGAGGCTTTCCTACTCCAGGGCGGCGATTGCGCGGAGAGCTTTGCCGAGTTCCGGCCCAACAACATCCGCGACATGTTTCAGGTCTTCCTGCAGATGGCGGTGGTGCTGACCTTCGGCGCCGCCTGCCCGGTGGTGAAGGTCGCGCGCATGGCCGGGCAATTCGCCAAGCCGCGGACCTCGGAGACCGAGACCCAGAACGGCGTCACCCTGCCGTCCTATCGCGGCGACATCGTCAACGGGATGGAATTCGCGCCCGAGGCGCGCAAGCCCGATCCGCAGCGCATGATCCAGGCCTATAGCCAGGCGGCCGCGACCTTGAACCTGCAGCGCGCCTTCGCGCAGGGCGGCTATGCCGATCTCCATCGCGTTCATAGTTGGACCCAGGGCTTTGTCGCCGACAACCCCCAGAGCGAGCGCTATCGCGAGCTCGCCGACCGGCTGACCGAAACGTTGGATTTCATGGCCGCTTGCGGCCTCACCTCCGAGACCACGCCGCAGATCCGCGAGACCGAGCTCTTCACCTCGCATGAGGCGCTGCTCTTGCAATACGAGCAAGCGCTGACCCGCGTCGATTCAACCACCGGCGACTGGTACGATGTCTCCGCGCATATGCTGTGGATCGGCGACCGCACGCGCCAGCCCGAGGGCGCGCATGTCGAGTTCCTGCGCGGGGTCAAGAACCCGATCGGCCTCAAATGCGGACCGACCATGCCGGTCGACGATCTCCTGCGCCTGATCGACCTGCTCAATCCCGATGACGAGCCGGGACGCCTCACCTTGATCGCGCGCATGGGCGCTGACAAGGTGGCGGAGAAGCTGCCGCCCTTGATCCGCACGGTGAAGAAGTCCGGGCGCAAAGTGCTGTGGTGCTGCGATCCGATGCACGGCAACACGATCACCTCGAGCACCGGCTACAAGACGCGCGTGGTCGATCAGATCCTGCGCGAGGTCAAAGGCTTCTTCGCCGTGCACGAGGCCGAGGGCAGCTATGCCGGCGGCGTCCATTTCGAGATGACGGGACAGAACGTCACCGAATGCATCGGCGGCGCGCAGGCGGTCACCGAGAGCTCGCTCGGCGATCGCTATCACACGCATTGC
Organism: Allostellaceae bacterium; assembly: GCA_046706015.1. Lineage (GTDB taxonomy): Bacteria > Pseudomonadota > Alphaproteobacteria > ATCC43930 > CGMCC-115725 > CAIKMD01. The sequence continues at coordinate 9,762 of JBJKPV010000005.1, forward strand.
GATCCACGCCTCAATGCGAGCCAGGCCTTGGAACTCGCCTTCCTCATCGCCGAAGAGATGAAGAAGCGCCGCACGGCTGAGCCGAAGAAGCGCGCCGTCGCGGCGATGTGAGGGAGCGCGGCGCCGTCCCTAAAAAAGAAGAAGGAGGCCCGCATGCCCCATGAAGGTCCGCATCAATCCTGGCTCCGGGTCACGCCCGAGCTCTTGGCCTTTGCGTTGAGCCCGGAGCGGGACGTTCTCTTGCGCGTCGATATCCCGCGCGAGGACAGCATGGTGGTCCTGCAGATGACGGCGCATGACGCGCGCGAGATCGCGGCGGCGATCCTCGCCAAGGCCAAGGAAGCCGACGCGGAGAGCGCGGGCTGAGCGCAGCCGCGCCGCTGCGCCCTTTCGTCACAGGCGCGGAAAGCGGCGAGTGTTGCAAAGCTTTAATTTGCGATTTACGTCGATCGGGTTCCCGATGGGTTTTCGCGATATGGATCAGATCGGAGAGAGCAGAGACGGCATGTCAACGCCCGGCGCTCGTCGCATTTACAGAAAGGCGCGGCCGCGGCGCCGCAATCAGCTCCTCGGCATCGGCCTGGCGGTGATCGCCGCGCTCATCTTTGCGACCGCGGTCGGGATCACCGTCTCCGTACGTGAGGCGGAAGGAGGACATGTTCTCGCGGGGAAGTGAGCGGCGTCGCTCTGGCGCGCTGGCGCGCGCCGTCGCGCTGGGTGGGCTTTGTCTCGCCATGCTCGCGCTTGGCGGCTGCGATCAGGACCAGAAATGGCACGCGATGAACGTCTCGGGCAGCTCGCCCGCGCTCGCTTTCACCATGACGCGCGCCGAGGACGGCAAACAGGTCACGCAAGCGGATTACCGCGGCAAGATCGTGCTGCTCTATTTTGGGTATACCTACTGCCCGGATGTCTGTCCGACGACCTTGACGAATGTCGCGAGCATTCTCGAGAAGCTCGGGCCCGAGGCGAAGCAGGTCCGCATGCTCTTCGTCACCGTCGATCCGAACCGCGACACGCTGCCGGCGCTCAAGGAGTACGTCAAGAATTTCGCGCCCGAGATCGACGGCCTGCGCGGCACGCCAGATCAGCTTGCGGCGCTGGCGCGGCGCTATCGCGTCGTCTACTCGGTGCGGCCCGAGAACAAGGACCACCCTTACGAGGTGACGCACAGCTCGGCGATCTATGTCTTCGACGGAACCGGCGCGGCGCGTCTGCTGGTGCCTTCGCTCGCTTCGACCACGCCGGACATCAAGGGCACCACCGCCGATCTCAAGCGCCTGATCGAGGCGGATCATCCGCCCGATCTGCTCACCAGGCTCTTGCGGCTGGTCTGAGCGGGTCGAGCGCGCTGTCGTGGCGCTATTTGCCGGTGGCGCCGCGCACCGGGAAACTGGCCTCGAGGGTCGCGCCATCGGCGAAACGCAGCGTGACCGAGATCGACTGGCCGGGTTTGGCGTCGGCGCTCGGCGAGACGCACATCAGATGATAGCCGCCCGGCGCGAAATGAAGCGCGCCATGCGCCGGCAGGTCGAGGCTCCTTACCATCACCATGCGATCGATGCCGTTGAGGCTGATGGTCTGATGCAGCATGAGCGTGCCGCAGGCGGGCGAAAACGCGCCGACGAGCTTCCTCGCTTGGGCGCTATTGTTGGCGAGGTCGAAATAGCCGGCCTCGGGAAGCTTTGGCGTGACCGCGCGGAACCATTGGTTGCTGAGGGCGAGGCCCGCGGTGCCTGCCGGATCGGCGGCGCGGGCGGGCACAGCGGCGAGCGCCGTGCCAAGGCAGAGGACGAAAAGGCTAGCGCCCCGTCCAAGTTTTCGCGAGTTCGGCGAGGGATGAGGCATCTTCGTCGGTCTCCATTACTGAGTCTTCGTAAACGCGCAGCGCGTTGATCACCAGCAGGAGTGCGATGATGCTCATCATGGCCGGCGGAATCCAGATGATCAGTCCGCCGAAATGCTGGTCGTTGATGGCCCCGATCGAGGGGTAGAGCCGGCCGCACAGCTCGTAATAGGGATAGAGGTCGCTCTGGCTGAAGGTGATGATCGCGCCGAGTATGATCTGCGGGAACATCACGCCCATCGTAAGCGCGGCACGCGTGGCAAAAGAGACCCGCGCCGGCGGCTTTGGCCGCGGGTCGAGCACCAGCGCCCAGAACAGGACGCCGTCGAGCACCATGGTCCAATTCATCACCGCGTAGAGCCGCGGATCGATCATGGCGCGGAAGTGAACATCGGGAATGAGCCACAGATAAAACGAGCCGACGAAAATGAAGGCGGCGAGAACCGGCTGCTGCAATACCCGCATGGTCATCGAGACGGCGGGGCTGTCGATGGCGCGGTCTAGCCAAATAGGCATGCCGCGGCGCATCGCGGCGCCGGCGGTGCCGAGCGCGATCAGCAACGGCCCGAGATGATGCATGACCACGTGCTGAATGCGGTTGAGAAAGAACATGTGCTGCGAATCATATTCGAACCGCGTCTGCAGCACGGCGTAAATGAGGCCGAGGCCGATGAAGAAGGCGATGCGGCGCCATAGCGGCGGACGCTCGCCAGCGGGCAGCATTGGCAGCCCGCGTAGAAACCAGAACAAGCTCAGGGTGGTGCCGAGATAGATCGCCCAAGAGAAGTCCCACGGCGCCCAGTAGGGCAGCAGCGAGACGTGGTCGGCGCTGAGCCAGGCGAGCAGCGCGCCCGAGGCAAAGATCGCCGCATAGGCGAGGGCGGTGTTCCGCTCCAGTCTGGGCGCCGCGATGCCTGGCAAAATCTGGTCCATGGCGGGGATGGCCTAGGCCCATGGGGATCGCATGTCAAAGCGCGAAACCGCGCAGCAGGGGCGTGGGGCGTGCGTGCCCTCGCGCCCCGTCTCGCCTTGCGCGGCTTTGCGAAATCGGGGAAAAAAGATGGCGACAAGGTGGAGGTTCCATGGCGGACGCATTCGAGGACCATTGCTGGCAGGACGTGGTGCCGCCCGACACCCTTACGGTCTATGGCCAGTACCGGCGTGAGACCTTTATCGGTGGGCCCGCTGCGCTCGTCGCCATCGACCTCTACGAGCTTGTCTACCAGGGCGGCGATCGCCCCGTGGAAGAAATCTCTGCTCAATTCCCGGGCACTTGTGGCCGTTACGCCTTCGCCGCGATCGAGCCGACCAAACGGCTGTTCGCCGCCGCGCGCGCCGCCGGACTCCCGGTCTTCTATTCGACCGGCGATGCACGGCCCGAGAGCAAGCCCGGCGCCGTCACCGCGACGCGGCGTCAGCGCCCGCCGATCGACGGCGCGCTCTATCGCATCCGGCCCGAATTCAAGCCGCAGCCAGGCGACGTGGTCATCACCAAGCAGCGCGCCAGCGCCTTCTTCGGCACGCCGCTATCGGCGCATCTGACCCAGATCGGCATCCGCACCGTCATCATGTGCGGCGAGAGCACCTCGGGGTGTTTGCGCGCCTCGGCGGTCGACGCGCACTCGCACGGTTTCCACGTGGTCGTGGCCGAGGAGGGATGTTTCGACCGCAGCCTCCTGTCGCACAAGATCAACCTGTTCGACCTGCATCACAAATACGCCGATGTGATGCATGTCGACGACGTCGTGGCCGATCTGGCCCGGCGGCAACCGGCAAAGGCGGTGTGAGATGAAGCCAAGGCCTTACGGTCCGTTCGATTATTCCCCGATCATCGACCGTCCGAAGCTGTCCTGGCCCAAGGGCGCGCGTGTCGCACTCTGGGTCATTCCCAATATCGAGTTCTTTCCGCTCGACAAGCCCATTCCGGGCGGGACCGGCAAGGTGCCCGACGTGCCGAACTGGGCGATCCGCGACTATGGCAACCGCATCGGCATCTATCGCTTCATGGAGGTGTTCGATCGCTACGGCATCCGCGGCACGGTGGCGCTTAACAGCGATATCTGCATCCATCATCCGCGCATCATCGAGGAAGGCAAGAAGCGGAACTGGGAATGGATGGGCCACAACCAGACCAATGCGCTGCGCCTCATCGACGTGCCGGCGCAGGACGAGCCGGCGTTGATCAATAGCGCCTTCGAGACGGTCGAACGCGCGACCGGCGCCAGGCCCAAAGGCTGGCTCGGCTCGGGGCTGCAGGAGACCTGGGCGACGCTCGACCTTCTCGCCGCCGAAGGACTCGAATATATCTGCGACTGGACCAATGACGACCAGCCCTATCGCATGACGCTCGAGAGCGGCAAGCAGCTGATCTCCATTCCCTACAGCATGGAGATCAACGACATGGGCCAGATCACGCGCTTCCTGCGCACGGCCGAGGAGTTCGGCGACATGATCTGCCGCCAGTTCGACACGCTTTACCGCGAGGGCGCGCAGTCGGGGCGGGTGATGGCGATATGCCTTCACCCCTTCCTGATGGGCGTGCCGCATCGCATCGGCGCGCTCGACAAGGCGCTCGCCTATATCTGCGGGCATGAGGGCGTGTGGCTGGCGACCGGCGGCGAGATCGCACGGCACTACGCTGATCAAATGGGTCACTGAGCCAAACGAGCAGGAGGTTGGGTCCGGCGCAGGCTCGCGCTTGCGCGTGAGATCACGCAGACCGCACTCAGCGGTTCAGGCATCGGATCGACGAGGCAGCATTCCTTACGACGGTTGAGCCTGGTTCCCGACCGATGCGGCGCGCCGCGCGATTGACAGGGCGGGCTCGGGCCCCCAAGCTTTAGGTCAACGAACATGACCGATTCCCTTTCCATCGCGATGGCCCAGCTCGACCCGATTGTCGGCGACATCGCCGGCAATCTCGGCCGCCTCAAGGATGCCTGGCACGAGGCCGGCGCGGCCGGCGCCGATCTCGTCGTGGCCTCCGAGCTCTTCGTTGCCGGCTATCCGCCCGAGGATCTGGTGCTGAAACCGGCTTTCGTGGCGGCTTGCGAGGCGGCGGTCGCCGAGTTCGCGCGCATGGTCAAAGATGGGCCGGCGGTGCTCCTTGGTACGCCCTGGCGCCAGGACGGCAAGCTGTACAACGCAGCGGCACTGCTCGCGGGCGGCGAGGTCGCCGCGCTGCGCTTCAAGCATGAACTGCCCAATTACGGTGTCTTCGACGAGAAGCGCGTCTTCGCGGCCGGTCCTTGTCCTGGTCCGATGGTGCTGAAGGGCGTCCGGCTCGGCGTCATGGTGTGCGAGGATATGTGGTTCCCGGATGTCGCCGAGACCTTGGGCGAGAGCGGCGCCGAGCTCATCATCGTCGTCAACGGCTCGCCCTATGACTGCGACAAGCTCGATGTCAGGACGGGTCTGGCGCAGGACAGGGTGAAAGAGACCGGCTTGCCGCTGCTCTATGTCAATCAGGTCGGCGGCCAGGACGAATTGGTCTTCGACGGCGGCTCCTTCGCGCTCGATGCCGCCGGAGGTCTGCGGGTGCAGGCGCCGGAATGGGTCACCGCCATGGTGATGACGCATTGGCGGCGCGAGGGCGCTGCTTGGACCGTCGATGCCGGGACGATCGTGCCGCGCGCCGACCGGGTCACCTCGATCTAACACGCGATGACGCTGGGGCTTTCCGATTACGTGCGCAAGAACGGCTTTCCCGGGATCGTGCTCGGGCTATCGGGAGGGATCGATTCGGCACTTACCGCCGCGGTCGCGGTCGACGCGCTCGGCGCCGACCGCGTTCATTGCGTGATGATGCCGTCGCCCTATACCTCGAAGGAGAGCCTCGAGGACGCGGCGGGCGTGGCGGAGCTCCTTGGCTGCGAGCTGCGAACGGTCAATATCGGTCCGGCGATCGAGGCCTATCGCGCGATGCTCGCGCCGTCCTTTGCCGGCACCAGCCCCGATATCACCGAAGAGAACATCCAGGCGCGTATCCGCGGCATGACCCTGATGGCGCTGTCCAACAAATTCGGCTGGATGGTGCTCTCGACCGGCAACAAATCCGAGATGTCGGTCGGCTATGCGACGCTCTACGGCGATATGTGCGGCGGCTTCTCGGTGCTGAAGGACGTCTACAAGATGACGGTGTTCGCGCTGTCGCGATGGCGCAACGAGCGCCGCCTGCCGGGCATGCTCGGACCGATGGGGCAGGTCATGCCCGAGCGCGTGATCACCAAGCCGCCTTCGGCCGAATTGAAGCCCAATCAGACCGACCAGGACACGCTGCCGCCCTATGCCGAGCTCGACGCGATCCTCGAATGCCTGGTCGAGAACGAAATGCCGATGAGCGAGATCGTCGCGCGCGGCCATGACGCGGTGACGGTCCGCGCGGTCCGGCGCATGCTCGACCGCGCCGAGTACAAGCGCCGTCAGGCGCCGCCCGGCGTCAAGATCACGCGCCGCGCCTTCGGTCGCGACCGGCGCTATCCGATCGTCAACGCGTTCGATGAGAAGATCGCGCCGCAAGGCAAGGATACTGGCGCGGCCGCGCCCGAGCCCCAGCCGCGCGCGCCGACGCCGGCGCCCTCATCGCCCTAAAAAAGCAGAAGCATGAACGAGAAAAACCCGCCCTCCGCCGAGCCCGGACGCGATTTCATCCGCGAAATCGTCGCGGCCGATCTCGAGGCTAAGAAATACGCGACGGTGCTGACGCGCTTTCCGCCCGAGCCCAACGGTTATCTCCATATCGGCCACGCCAAATCGATCTGCCTCAATTTCGGCGTCGCCGAGGAGGTCGGCGGGCATTGCAATCTGCGCTTCGACGACACCAACCCGGCGAAGGAAGCGCAGGAATATATCGACGCGATCCAGCGCGACGTGCGCTGGCTCGGCTTCGACTGGGGCGCGAACCTCCATTACGCGTCGGATTATTTCGAGCAGCTCTATCGATGGGCCGAGGATCTGATCCGCGCCGGCAAGGCTTATGTCGACGATTCGACGCCCGAGGAGCTGCACGCGATGCGCGGCACCTTGACCGAGCCCGGCCGCGAGAGCCCTTATCGCCAGCGTGGCGTCGAGGTCAATCTCGACCTTTTCCGGCGCATGAAGGCGGCCGAGTTCCCCAATGGGGCGCGGGTGCTGCGCGCTAAGATCGACATGGCGTCGGGCAACATCAATCTGCGCGATCCGGTGCTCTACCGCATCCTCCATGCCGAGCATCCGCGCACCGGCAAGAATTGGTGTATCTACCCGACCTATGATTTCGCGCATGGCCAAAGCGACGCGATCGAGGGCGTGACGCATTCGATCTGCACCCTCGAATTCGAGGACCATCGTCCGCTCTATGACTGGCTGATCGAAAACCTGCCGGTACCGTCGCGGCCGCGCCAATACGAATTTGCGCGCCTCAATCTCGGCTACACGGTCCTCTCGAAGCGCTTTTTGACGCAGATCGTGCAGGAAAAGCGCGTTTCCGGCTGGGTCGATCCGCGCATGCCGACCTTGGCGGGCATGCGCCGGCGCGGCGTGCCGGCTGCGGCGATCCGAGAGTTCGTGCGGCGCGTCGGCGTTGCGCGCGCCTACAGCATCGTCGATGTGCAGATGTTGGAGCACGCGGTGCGCGACCATCTCAACAAGGTCGCGCCGCGCCGTATGGGCGTACTCAGGCCCTTGAAGGTGGTGATCGAGAATTATCCCGACGGCCAGAGCGAGGAGCTCGAGGCGATCAACAACCCCGAAGACCCGGCGGCGGGCACGCGGCGCATCCCATTCGGGCGCGAGCTCTTCATCGAGCGCGAGGATTTCATGGAGAGCCCGCCCAAGAAATTCTTCCGGCTTGCGCCCGGGCGCGAGGTCAGGTTGCGCTACGCCTATTTCATCACTTGCCGCGAGGTGGTGAAGAACGCGTCCGGCGAGGTGATCGAGCTACGCTGCACCTATGACCCGGCGACACGCGGTGGCAACGCGCCCGACGGCCGCAAGGTGCAGGCGACCCTGCATTGGGTCGATGCACGCCGCTCCGTGCCGGCGGAGCTGCGCCTTTACAATCCGCTTTTCACGCGGGCTGATCCCGGCGCCGCGGGCAATTTTTTCGACGATCTCAATCCCAACTCGCTCGAAATCTTGTCGGAGGCGCGGCTCGAGCCAGCGCTGGCCACGGCTGAGATCGGCGTCGCGGTGCAGTTCGAGCGTCAGGGCTATTTCTGCGCCGATCCGGATTCGGCGCCAGGCCGGCTCGTCTTCAACCGCACCATCGGCCTGCGTGACAGCTACGCGAAAGCGTAAGATTTAGGCGCGCCGTGCCGCCTTCGGCTCGGGCGTAAGTTCGGCCGGTGCCGCGGCATCCTGCGTCGCGACGACCGGCAGCCAGACCGAGAATTCGCTGCCTTCGCCAAGCTTGCTGCGGCATTCGATGCGGCCGCCATGCCCGACCACGATGCCATGCACCACGGCGAGGCCGAGGCCGGTGCCTTGGCCGACCTCTTTGGTGGTGAAGTACGGCTCGAAGACGTGGTCGATATGGCCGGGGGCGATGCCGTATCCCGTGTCGGCGATCGAGAGGCGCACCGAGCCAGGCGCTGCGACGCTCGTCTTTTTGGCATCGCTTGGCGCGAGGCGGCGCGAGGAGCGCGCGACCGTCACCGTGAGGGTGCCGATCTGGTCACCGATCGCTTGCGCTGCGTTGGTGACGAGATTCATCACCACCTGATTGAGCTGGCTCGGATCGCCTTGAACCGGCGGGACGGTTTCGATCGCCTCGACGATGCGGATGGTCGTCGGGATGCTCGCGCGCAGCAGGGTGAGGGCGTGGCGCACGAGCTCGGCGAGATCGATCTCGCGCGTCACCGCGGGTTCCTTACGGCTGAAGGCGAGGATCTGCTTGACCAGGTCGCGCGCATGCGCACCCGCCTGGGCGATCGTTTCGAGATCGCGATGCTCGGCGCTCCCGGGCGGGAGGCGCCGCATGCCGAGCTGCGACAGCGCCAGGATCGGCACGAGGGTGTTGTTGAGATCGTGGGCGATGCCGCCGGCGAGATTGCCCAGCGCCTCGAGGCGCTGCGAGTGTCGCAACTGGCCTTCAAGCTCGGCCTGGCGTCGCTCCGCCTCTCGTTGGTCGGTGTCATCCTTATAGGTGCTCATGCGCCCGAGGAGCCGCCCGGTCTCGTCGTAAATCAGCTCGGCCTCGCGATAGACCCAACGTTCGGCGCCGTCAGGGCGGATGATGCGGTATTGCAGCGGAAGCGGCGCGACGCCTCGTTCGCTCTCCGTCATCGAAGCGTGCACCACGGCGCGGTCGTCGGGATGGACCAGCGCCAGGAAATTCTCGGGACTGTGCACGAAGGTATCGCGGTCGACGCCGAAGATGCGATAAGTCTCGTCCGACCACTCGGCGAAGTCTTTGGCGAAATCGCGCCAGACGCTGCCGGTCCTGGCGACGCGCTGAGCCTGATTGAGCTTAGCCCGGCTTTCGCGCAGCGAGGCCTGAACCTGCTTCAGCGCGGTGATGTCGACGCGCAATCCCGCGATGCCGCCATTACGCATGCGTCGCTCCGAGGTCAGGACCCAGCGTCCGGTGCTGAGGCGGTGCTCATGCGGGGCCCGCTCATTTCGATGCGCGTCCATCCGCGCGGCGATCCACTCCGCCTCGCGGCCGATCGCGTCGGGTGACTGACGCGCGTCGATGCCGGCGCGCATGATCTCCTCGAAGGTCCTGCCCGTCAGCATCAGCGGCGCATTCGCCGGGTAGAGCTTGCGGTAGGCCTCGTTGCACATGACGAAGCGGTCGTCCTTGTCGTAGATGACGAAGCCCTCGGAGATGCTGTCGATGGCATCGCGGAGCAAGGCGTCGGCCTCCTCGGCGCGGCGCAACTCGCGGCGAAGCGCGAATGAAAGCAGCGCGGCGAGCCCGAGCAGGATGGCAAGGCCGACGCCGGTGAAGATCGCTTTTTGTCGCCACTCGGCAAAGATGTCCCGGGTCGACGCGGTCGCAACCAGGATCAACGGCAGGCCATTGAGCTTGCGATAAACGAAGAGACGCTGGCCCTCACCGGGGACGGTACGCGCCTCGAAATGACCGGCATCGGCTTGGCGCAGCCGCGCGAAGACGGGCGAGGGGGCGTGGTTGCGGCCGATCTCGGCATCGGAGAAGGGTTTGCGCATCAGCATCGTGCCGTCGCTGCGTATCAGCGCCAGCGTGCCATGCAATCCGAGATCGACGCCGTCGAAGAGGCGGCGCAGATAGGCGAGCCGCAAGGTGCCGACCACCGCACCGTTGAAGCGTCCGTCCGGTCCGTCGATGCGCCGGCTGAAGGCGATCGACCAATCCTCGTCACCCTGATTGTGGCGGAACGGCGCGCTGATATAGAGGCCGATCGCGGGGTGGTCGCGCAGCGCTGTGAAGGCGGGCCGGTCGGCGAAGCTGTGACGCCGGCCGGGCTGGTCATGGGAATGAAGGAGCACCGTGCCGTCACGGTCGAGGACATAGATCACGCCCAAATCCTGCGCGGCGCTGGCGCTGTCGAAGAGAACGCGGTCGCGGATCTCGGATGGCAGCTGCCAGACGCCCGGAATCTTCAGGCCGGTGATCACCTTGCGCAGCGACAGATCGTAGATCTCGACATTGCGCGCGATATCGTGGTCGAGCGCCGCGACCAGGTTTTCCGAGGTGTGGACCGCATGCGCCTCGGTCGTGCGATGCGCGTCCCATATCGTCCAGACCGCCAGGGCGATGACCCCGCCGATTGCGGCAATGGCCCCGGCGGTCGCGATCAGCCGGGCCACGCCTGGCACGCGCCCGGGCGACGCCGATATGGGAGATGCAAGTTGCAGGAGTGACTCCGAACGCGCTTGCTATGGCGCGCTCATTCTGCGTTTAGGTTGGTTAACAATCCCTTGCGCCGGCGCGCTGCAGCCGCGCCGACGGGCGCGCTCCCGGACGCGGGCGCGCCGCGTCTAGCCCCCGATGATCCGAGCCGGCTAGTGCTTCAGCCGCTTGACCGCGCCGTCGATGAAGCCCAGCGCGGCGTAGCGCTTGACCTCGATTGAGGCCTTGAGGATGCCCTGTTCCTTCAGCTGATTCATGTTCCGCTGCAGGGCCCCCAGGTTGGGGCGCGCGTCGGGATTACGGTAGACGTCCTTTGCCGTGAAGAGATAGGGCATAAAGACGCTCTCCGGACGCTTGGTGAATTGCGCCACGAGCTGCACGGCCTGCTGGCGATGCGGCGCGCTCAGGAGCCAGCGTTGAGCGCGCACGTAATCGTCGAAGAAGTCCTGGAGCGCGGCACGGTTCTTGTCGAGGAACGAGGCGCGCGCGACGTTGAACAGCATCTGCGTCTGGCCGAAGACGTCCTTCATGCGGAAGAGAACGCGGACATTGCCACGCTTTTCCAGGACCTC
>JBJKPV010000006.1:0-7622 GCA_046706015.1 Allostellaceae bacterium
CCGGCGCCCCCGATATAGGCTTCGGGCTGGGGCATCGCCGGGACGTTGAGGAAGACGAGCGACTGCCGCAAATGGTGATTGGCGCCAAAGGCGCCGATGGCGCCGGGCGACACGCTGATGACGGCGCCAGGCTTGCCGTCCCAGACGCTCTTGCCATAGGGGCGCGAGCCGACATCGATCGCGTTCTTCAGCGCCGCCGGAACCGAACGATTATACTCCGGCGTCACAAACAGCACGCCGTCGGCCTTGGCCACCCGATCGCGGAACGCCGTCCAGGAAGCGGGCGGATTGTCGTCGGCGTCCTGATTGTAAAGCGGCAGATCGCCGATCTCGACGATCTCGAGCTTGAGCGAGGGCGGCGCTAGTGCGCTTAGAGCAACCGCCATCTTGCGGCTAAACGACTCTTTGCGCAGGCTGCCGACCAAAACGACGATGTCCTTGGGCGAGCTCATCCAATTCTCCGAAGCTTTAAAGCGCGGGAGAGTTGGATATGGTGATCAGACCGCCGACGACAATCCGACAAGGTGCGTACTTTCTTGCCACAGCCGCGCGGCGGCGGCATCGTCGAGGGCCGCGGCGCTCGGCGCGCGCTCACGACATTTGTCGAAATAGCGGCCGCTGACGCCCTCGAGATCGGGCGCGCTCGCGACATAGACCGGCGTCTCGGCGCCGCGCGCTGCCGAGATCGCCGAGATACGCTTGGCGATGCGCACACCGGCGCCGAAGAGGCCGCGATTATTGTCGCCGAAGCGGGTCGCGACGAAGCCGGGATGGAGGCAATTCGCGGTGACGCCGGTGCCGGCGAGGCGTTGCGCCAGCACCCGCGTGAAGAGGATGTTGGCGAGCTTCGAGCGGCGATAGGCTTCCCAGCCGCTATAGCGCGTCGTGCCTTGCAGATCGGCGAAATCGAGTGCGGCGTTGCGATGCGCCTCCGACGCGACGTTGACGATCCGCGCCGGCGCCGAGGCGATGACGCGGTCGCGCAACAGCGCGGTCAAAAGGAAATAGCCCAAATGGTTGAGCGCGAAGGTGCGCTCGAGCCCCTCTGGCGTCGTCTCTCGCCGCGCGAAGATCGCGCCGGCGTTATTGATAAGAACGTCGATGCGTGGGGCCGCGCGCAGAATCTCGGCGGCGACGCGGACGACTTCGCTACGCTGGGAGAGATCGCCGTAATGCATCTCGACAGCAACGTTGGGCATCTGCGCACGTAAGAGCGCGAGCGAGGCCTCGCCCTTGGTCTTGTTTCGTCCGACCAGGACAAGCCGCGCGCCGAGCGCGGCCAGCCGACGCGCGGTCTCGAGCCCGATGCCGTCGGTCGCACCAGTGATAACGCAAGTCTTATCCTTCATGGGGCGGTGACGACCTCGTAGACGCTCCGCCACGCGGTCTCGCTCGCTGTCGCCAGAACCGGCCGATCGGTGATGCGCGTATCGTACGGCGAGCCGGCGAGGAACGTGGCGATGCCGCCGGCCTCGCGTACGATCAGCATTCCGGCAGCGTGATCCCAGGGCAGCGAGCGCGAATGGAGCGAGAAATGACTGTGCCCCAGCGCCAAGGCCATGTATTCGAGGCCGCTGCAGCCGCGATTCCGGATGGCACCGACGCGGCCGCTCGCATCGAGCGCCTTGGCCGCGCGCATGCCGGACTTGGTGCGCCCGTAGGCGGAGCCAGTCATGTGCTCGGCGGACGTCTCCGATGCAACGCGAAGCCGGCGCTCGCCGCTCCAGGCCCCTTCGCTCTTGCGGGCATGGATCATCGCGTCGCCGAGCGGGTCATAGATCCAGCCCGCCTCGACATCGCCGCCCTGCGCCAGCGCGACGATGACGGCGAAGCCCGGCTCGCCGCGCGCGAAATTCGAGGTGCCGTCGACCGGATCGATGATCCAGACCGGCGCCGAAGAAGACAGCAAAGCGAGCCGGCTTGGATCCTCGGCGATGCCCTCCTCCCCGACCACGCCAAAGCCGCCGGAAAGCTCGCCCAAAAGGCGGGTGAGCGCGCGTTCGGTCTCGATATCGGCGATGGTGACCGGATCGCCGGGCTTCTTCTCGCGGATATCGCCGCTGCCGAGGCTGCGAAAGCGCGGCAAGATCAGCTCGCGGGCGGTGGCCCGGATGAGATTTGCCACGATTTCGCCGTCGATCATATATGGCATGATGGAGCGAAGCAGTTGGGATTGCTATGGCCGAATCTGGTGATGAATTCGATGTCGTTGTAGTGGGCGCCGGCGCCGCCGGGATCGCGGCCGGCAAACGGCTCGCGGCCTCGCGCATGCGCTTTGTCCTTCTCGAGGCCCGCGACCGTCTCGGCGGCCGTGCCTGGACCGTGCCGACCGGCTTGGACAAACCGGTCGATCTCGGCTGCGAATGGCTGCATTCGGCCGACATCAATCCCTGGAGCGGCATCGCGGCCGAGCAGGGCTTCACCCTCGACAAGACGCCGCCCGATTGGGCGAGCCGGATCGCAATCCATGACGGCGAGGCGGCCAACGCCGATTGGCTCGCCGCGCGTGACGCGCTCGATGACGCCTACGAACGCGCCGCGCTCGAGCCGGCGGACCGCGCCGCCGCGACGCTCCTTCCACCGGGCGGGCGCTGGAACGCACTGCTCGGCGCGATCAGTACCTGGGCGAACGGCGCCGAACTCGAGCGGGTCTCGATCCAGGACCGCGAACGCTATGCCAACACGCAGCTGAATTGGCGCGTGCTCGAAGGCTATGGCAGCCTCATCGCCGCTTGCGGCGCGGGCCTGCCGGTGCGCTTCGGGGTCGCGGCAACGGAGATCGATCATCGCGCTTTGCTGCTTCGCATCGTCACCGCGCAGGGCGCGCTGGCGGCGCGAAGCGTCATCGTCACCGTTCCGACCAATCTGATCGCCGAGGCGGCGCTCCGCTTCACGCCGGCGCTGCCGGAAAAGCGCGAAGCTGCCGCCGGCTTGCCGCTCGGCATCGCCAATAAGCTTTTTCTCGCGCTTGACGGTCCGGGCGCGCCCGAAGAGAGCTATCGGCACATTGTCGGCTCGACGACACAAGTCGCGACGGGCAATTACCAGATCCGGCCGCATGGTTGGCCGATAATCTCCTGTTATTTCGGCGGTAGGCTCGCGACCGCGCTCGAGCGCGAAGGCGCGACGGCGATGGCGGCATTCGCTTGCGACGAGCTCGCCGGCATCTATGGCGCCGCTATACGTCGGCGATTGCGGCCCTTGGCGAGTTCGGCCTGGGTGACCGATCCGTTCGCGCGCGGCTCTTATTCCTGCGCGCTGCCGGGTCATGCCGATGATCGCGCGATCTATACCGCGCCCGTCGAGGCGCGCATCTTCTTCGCCGGCGAAGCGTGCTCGCGCGACCAGTTCGGCACCCCGCATGCCGCCTTCACCAGCGGCGTCGCAGCCGCCGAGCACGCTATCGCCGCGCTTCAAAGCAATGCGACGCCTCGTCCGACGCCCGCATAGCGCGCGACGCACGTCATCACGGCCAACGGAGTCGCGCGCGCGTTGCGTCACGTCGCCAAACGATTTTGCATTGCAACAACATCCACTCGCGAAGCGACGAACCCCGTTGCAATCGGTTCGAGAATTATTATCTTGGGGGCGTCAACTCGCTTTGGGTCGGCCTCGTCACAACGCTCTGCATGAGCCCGACCCGGCCCTATCCAAACGAAGATTGATCCGCGTCGATCGCGCGGCTGCACAAATTTTCTGGAGGGGAAAATGGCGACGGGTACGGTCAAATGGTTCAACGCCGCGAAGGGGTATGGCTTCATCCAACCGGATGACGGCACGAAGGATGTCTTCGTTCACATCTCGGCGGTCGAGCGCGCCGGCATGGCAAACTTGCGCGAAGGCCAGCGCCTGAGCTATGAGCTTGAGCGCGGCCCGCAGGGGAGGGTCAATGCAGCCAATCTCAAAGCGGAATGAGCCATTGGCGGGGCGGTTCGCGGTCGCCCCGTTTCTTGACTGAGGAGCGCCCTTGGCGAAAGAAGATCTGATCGAATTCGACGGCGTCGTCATCGAATTGCTGCCCGATGCGCGATTCCGCGTCCGTCTCGACAACGGACATGAGACCCTGGCTTACACTTCCGGCAAGATGAAGAAGAACCGCATCCGCATCCTCGCGGGTGATCGCGTGACGGTGGAGATGACGCCCTACGACCTCACCAAGGGACGAATCAATTTCCGTCACAAGGACGAACGCGCCGCCGCCGTCGGCGGTCCGCCGCGCCCGCGTGCGTCGATGCAGCGCCGGCGCTGAGCCTTCGTCGCGCAATCCGCCTCAGGCGGGTGTCAGCAAATGAACGCTGAATAGCTCGGCCGGATCGGTCCAGCACCGCGCCGGGCGATAGCCAGCACGCGCCGCGAGCTGGCGAAAACCGTCGACCGTATATTTCCAGGAATCCTCGGTGTGGATCCGCTCGCCCGCGGCAAAGCGGAAGCGCTTGCCCGCGATCGTGACGATCTGGTCCGCGAGGCTGCGGATGAAGATCTCCACCTTGCCCAACTCGACATTATAGGCCGCGTCATGCGCGAAACGGTCGAGATTGAAATCGCCGTCGAGTTCGCGATTGATGCGCGCCAGCAAGTTGAGCGTGAAGGCGGCGGTAACGCCTTGCGCGTCATTATAGGCGGCGTTAAGCAAGCGCGGATCCTTACGCAGATCGACGCCGACCAGCATCGCGCCGTTGGCCCCGATCACGCGCTTGCAGCCGGCGAGAAACTCCACCGCCATCGCCGGCTCGAGATTGCCGATGGTCGAGCCGGGAAAGAAGCCGAGGCGCCGCCCCTCGCCCGCTTGCGGCAATTCCGGCAGCTCGAGCGGATGCATGTAATCGGCGCAAACGGCAACCACGGCGAGGCCCGGAAAGGTCGCGGCCAGATCGTCGGCCGCATGGCGCAAGGCTTCGCGCGAAATCTCGATCGCGACATAGGCCGCGGGCTTTTCCATCGCCGCGAGCAACGCGCGCACCTTGCGCGAGGAACCGCTGCCGAATTCGATCAGCTCGCAACGCGGCCCGACGCGTGCGGCGATCTCGGGCGCGAATTGCGACAGGATCGCGATCTCGGTGCGCGTCGGATAATATTCCGGCTGCTCGCAGATCGCCTCGAACAACTCGGAGCCGCGCTCGTCGTAAAGGAAGCGGCACGGAATTGCCTTGCGGCGGCGGCTCATGCCCTCAATGACGCAATCGCGGAAGCTTTCTTCCGCGGGGGCGAGGTCGTGAAAGATGGCACGTGCGGGTCTCATTTCACGCATCCTCCGCGAGGCGAATGCCGCCAAAAGCCCAGCGCGAGGCCGGCGGGAAGAAGTTGCGGTAGGTCAACCGGACATGGTCCGCGGGCGTTGCCACGCAGCCGCCGCGGAGCACCATCTGGTTCGACATGAACTTGCCGTTGTACTCGCCGACCACGCCGGCGAGCGGGCGAAAGCCCGGGTAAGCGGCATAAGCGCTCGCGGTCCATTCCCACGCATCGCCGATCATCTGCTCGAGCACGGCAGTGCCCGCCGCCTCCGGATGCCAGCGACCGCGATCCATCAAATTGCCCGTGGGCGCGACGTGCGTCTCAGCGGCGGCTGTCTCCCATTCCGCTTCATTCGGCAAGCGCTTGCCGCGCCAGCGCGCGAAAGCGTCGGCCTCGTAATAGCTGACATGACAAACAGGTTCGTCGGGGTCGACCGCGCGGCGCCCATGGAGCGTGAACATCGTCCAGCTTCCCTCATCGCGGCGCCAATAGAGCGGCGCCTCCCAGCCCTCGCACTGTACCGTCGCCCATCCTTCGGCGAGCCACAGGGCCGGCTCGCGATAGCCACCATCTTCCATGAATGCGAGATATTCGGCATTGGTTGCAAGGCGCGAGGCCAGGCGGAACCCGTCCAGCCAAACTTTGTGGCGCGGGCCTTCATTGTCGAAAGCGAATCCTGATCCGTCATGTCCGATCTCACGCAAGCCTTCACTGAACTCGACGAAGCGCAGCGGCGGCGCGCTATGATGCACCGCGGGCATCGGTGGCGCATAGGCGGGATCGAGCGGGTTGAGCGCGAGCGCGTGCTTGATGTCCATCAGGATGAGCTCCTGATGCTGCTCCTCGTGATTGACGCCGAGCTCGATGAGCGGCGCGACCGCGCGCCAGGTTGCCTCGTCAGATCCAGTGATCAGCGCTTCCATCGCCGCGTCGACATGGCTGCGGTAGCGCGCGATCTCAGCGATGCCGGGGCGCGACAGCAGCCCGCGCGACGGCCGCGCGTGACGCGGCCCCGCGCCCTCGTAATAGGAATTGAAGAGATAGCCGAAACCGGGGTGGAATTCGCGATAGGCACGCGCGAAAGGCTGCAAGAGAAAATGCTCGAAGAACCAGCTCGTATGCGCGCGATGCCATTTCGTCGGGCTGGCGTCGGGCATCGATTGAATCGTTTGGTCTTCGGCCAAGAGCGGCGCCGCCAGCGCCTCGGTGCGCGCACGCGTCGCGCGATAGCGCGCCGTCGCCCGCTCGCGGTCGCTTTCGGAAATACCGGCCTCCCGCGCCATCGCGGTCGTCATCGCAGCCTCCCACCGTGGTTGCCCACCAGAGCCCAGAGTCGCTAATTTACCTGCGTCGTTCTTGCAAACGCGAACGCGGCTCACGAAATATTAGCGCGATCCATAGGATCACAAGAGGCTTTTGGCAATGACACGGCGAAACGCGGCGATCCTGTTACTCTCCTTGTTGATCGTTCTCGCGCCCTCCCTCGCCGAGGCCCGCGCGGGCGGGAGCTATCGCTTCGGCGGCGGCTCGAGCTTCATGAGCCAGGGCAGCCGCGGCTTCCACACCTACAGCTTCAACGGCGCGGCGCCGATTCAGCGCAGCCTCGCGCCGCAGAGCGGCAGCGCCTATGGCTATCGGCCGGGCTATGGTTACGGCTATCGCCATCCGTTCTTGACCGGGCTCTTCGGCGGCTTCTTCGGCTCATGGCTCGGCGGCATGCTGTTCCCGCATTGGGGCATGGGCTGGGGCTTCGGCGGTATGATCGGCTCGGTGTTCTCGTGGCTGATATTGCTGGGGCTGGTGTGGTTCTTGATCAGACTCTTCGCCGGCCGCGGCTCGATGATGTCGTTCGGCGGCGGCTCGATGTTCGGTGGCATGCCCTACGGCCCTTATGGCGGATCGCCGATGGGCGGCGGCATGGGCTTCGGCCCGCAAGCGATGTTCCCCGGCAATGGCGCGTCGCGCTTGACGACGATCGGCGTCACCGGCGCCGACTATCAGGAATTCGAGACCATCCTCAAGGAAGTTCAGACTGCGTGGAGCCGTGGCGACCTCGCCGCGTTGCGCCGCCAGGTGACGCCGGAGATGCTCTCTTACTTCGCCGAGCAACTCGCCGAGAATCAGAGTCAGGGCGTCATCAATCATGTCGACGACGTCGAGCTGATCAAGGGCGAGGTACGCGAGGCGTGGGACGAGGGCAATCTGCAATATGCAACCGCGCTCCTCCACTGGCGCGCGCGCGATTACACCGTGAGCGCGGAGAGCAAGCCCGGCCAGGGCGAACTCGTGGTGGGTGGCGATCCGCAGCATGCGAGCGAGGCGAGCGAGATGTGGACGTTTGCGCGCAGCCCCGGCGGGCACTGGCTGCTCTCGGCGATCCAGCAGCT
>JBJKPV010000007.1:0-4347 GCA_046706015.1 Allostellaceae bacterium
GCGCCTATCTCTATGTCTGCGGCAGCGTGACCATGGGCAAGGATGTCGACGCCGCGCTCGCCGCGATCATCGCGCGCCAGGGCAAGATGGGCATGGGCGCGGCCAAGGCCTATCTCGCCAATCTCGGGCGCGAGCAGCGCTATCTGCGCGACGTCTATTAGGAGGAGGCGTCAGCCCTTCTTCGCCTTGCGCGCGGCCTTCTTCGAGGGCTTGGGCTCGTCCTTGAGATCGCGGATCTCGGTGTTCATGGCGACATCCTTGCGCCGGCGCTTGGCGATCATCTTACCGGTCTCGAAATAATCGCCTTTGACCGCGCGGTCGGCCGCCTCGTCGAACTCATCGGACCATTCGCCGAGCGAATAGCCGTACCAGGGCTGCTCGGGCCGCAGCGCCGGAAGGCCGAGTTCCTCCCATATCTTCTTGGCGCGCTCCATATAGGGGCGCTTCGGCAGCGACACCGGCGGGTAGGGCTCCTTCAAGGTCGCGTCCATCAGCACCGAGCCGTCCTGGCCGCCATTCCTGTGGCTGCGCGGCCCGTGGCCCTGGTCGCGATGCGGCAGGACATGCATGTCCAAGAGCGGATTGGCGCGATAGGACATGGCCCAGAGCAGCGCGTCGGCATTGTCGGGATCGATGTCGTCATTGACCGCGATGATGTATTTTCCGGCGGCGCGATGTAGCGCGGCGGCGCCATACATCGCGCGCCAGATCTCGGTCGTCGGCATGTTGCGGTCGCAGACTAGCACCAGCACCTTGCGGAGATTGGTCAAGGGCTCGTGCATCGAGACCTTCTTGACGCCGCGGATGCCGAGCGTGTTGGTCAAATGCGTGAGCATCATCGGCTCGAGCGCGACGCGCTTGATGAGGCTCGATTCCGACGGCGTCACCTGGCTGATGATCGAGGTGAGGATCGCGTCACGGCGTCGCGTGATCGCGGTGATCTCCATGAAGGCGTTGTATTCCTGGAGGTTCACATGGCCGTGGCTCTCGCCGAAGGGCGCCTCGGGCTCGAGATATTCGGTGTTGATCAAGCCTTCGATCACGATCTCGGCCTCGGCCGGGACGAGCAGGTCGACGGTCTTCGCCTTCACCACGTTGATCGGCGCGCCCACGAGCCCGCCCGCGACATAGAGCTCGTCCATGGTCTCGGGCAGCTTCTGCGCCGAGGTATAGGCGATGCAGGGCGGGCAACCGAGGATCACGGCGGCGGGGAGCTTCTTGCCCTTGGCCTTGGCCTTTTCCCAATGGGTCATGATGCCGGGGCGCAGCTCGAGCGAAGGGTTCATGCCGAGCCGGTCGGGCGCCTTCACCTGGCCGCGATAGATACCCATGTTCTGGATCCCCGTCTCGGGATCCTTGCTGATGTATTGCGACAAGGTCGTATAGGGTGAAACATCCCAGCCCGGGGTCGAGATCGGCAGGGGAATGCCGTCGAGCCCATTGCCGGGCTTTTTCAACGCCTTGCCGGTGATGACGATTTCCTGGCACGGCGCCTCGGTGACGACCCGCGGCGGGATCGGATTGGCGACGGCGTGGTTCCAGGTCTCGGAGATCTTGTCGAGATCGCACGCCATGCCGATCGAGTAAATCTGCCGGTTGGTCGCGAGCACGCCGACCGCGACCGGAATGTCGTAATGCTTGCCCTTGGCGTCGACGACATTGGTGAAGAGGAACGCCTTGCGGTCCTTCTCGGCGATGCCGCCGCGGAACTGCCAGCGTACCAGCGGGTGCATCTCCGTGTCCTTGCTGATCGGGCGATCGACCGTGACGAGGAGGCCTTCCTTCTTGAGCGTGCGCAGATGGTCGTGCAGATCGGGATAGCCCCGCGCGGGTGCCGTGCCGAGGCGCGGTTTGCCCTTGGTCTTGGTGCTCATGTCCATTGGCGTTGCTCCCTTTTTGCTATTCCTACGATGCCTGACGGCCGCGGCGGATCAGCGTGCCGGCGCCCTCGGCGAATAATTCGAGCAGGATCGCGTGTGGCACGCGCCCGTCGATGATGACGGCGGCCTCGACGCCGCCCTTGATGGCTTCGAGACAGGTCTCGATCTTGGGGATCATGCCGCCCGAGATCGTGCCGTCGGCGATGAGCTCGCGCGCCTTGTCGACGGTGAGCTGCGCAATGAGCTTTTTCTCCTTGTCGAGCACGCCGGCGACATCGGTCAGAAGCAGGAATCGCTTGGCCTTCAGCGCCGCCGCGACCGCGCCCGCGACCGTGTCGGCGGTGATGTTGTAAGTCTCGCCCTTGGATCCCACGCCGATCGGCGCGATCACCGGGATAATGTCGGACTTCTCCAAGAGGTCGAGCATCTTGGTGTTGATCGCATAAGGCTCGCCGACGAAACCCAGGTCGAGGACCTTCTCGATGTTGCTGTCGCTCGCGCGCGGCGCGTGCTCGAACTTCTTCGCGCGGATGAGGTCGGCGTCCTTGCCCGAAAGCCCGACCGCGAGCCCGCCCGCTTTGTTGATCCACATCACGAGCTCTTTGTTGATCGAGCCCGACAGCACCATTTCGACGATCTCGACCGTCTCGCGGTCGGTGACGCGCAAGCCGTTGACGAAGGAGCTTTTGATCTTCAGGCGCTCCAGCATCGAGCCGATCTGCGGCCCGCCGCCATGGACCACCACCGGGTTCATGCCGACCTGCTTCAAGAGCACGACATCGGCCGCGAATTGCTGCGCGATCGCCTCGTCGCCCATGGCATGCCCGCCATATTTGACGACGACGGTCTTGCCCGAATAGCGCTTCAGATAAGGCAGCGCCGCGGAGAGCGTGGCGGCCTTGCTGGCGGCGTCGTTGGAGGGAAGGTGGTTCTCCGGCATGACGCGCGAAATCTAGCGCGCCGGCCGCTCCGCTGCCAGGGTGGCGAGCGCAGCCCGTAGCGCCGCGATGCCGCCGCTATTGCGGGCGCTGGTGATGTGGATGACGGGGTGGGCCGCGCCATGCTTGGCGAGGCTCGCGGCAAGACGTGGCAGAAGCGCCGTCAGCTCGCCCTCGTCGAGGAGGTCGGCCTTGGTCAGCACCGCTTGGAACGAGACCGCGGCCTCGTCGAAGAGGCGCATCAGCGGCCGGTCCGTTTCCTTCAAGCCGAAGCGCGCATCGATCAGCAGCAGCACGCGCAAGAGGCTGGCGCGGCCGCGCAGATAGCGCTCGATCAGCGCGGTCCAGCGCGCGATCTCGTGCTTCGGCGCGGCGGCAAAGCCATAGCCGGGCAAATCGACCAGCATCAGCCGGCCGCCGAGCTCGAAGAAATTGATCTGGCGCGTCCGCCCCGGCGTGCGCGAGACGCGGGCGAGCGCGCACTGCCCGGTGAGCGCGTTGATGAGGCTCGATTTGCCGACATTGGAGCGGCCGGCGAGCGCGATCTCGGGCAAGGTGTCGGGCGGGATCGCGCCCTCGTTCGCGGCGCCGGCGGTAAAGCGGCAGGGTGCGGCAAAGAGCAGGCGGCCGCGCTCCTCCGCGGAAGCATCGGGCGCTGCCTCCGCCGGATAGACCGCGTCCATCATGCTTGGCTCAGGTCTTGACCGGTTTGGCGCGGGTGATGCCAGCCTGGCGCATGATCACCCATTGCTGGGCGACCGAGAGCAAATTGTTCCATGCCCAATAGATCACCAAGCCGGAGGGGAACTGCGCCAGCATATAGGTGAAGACGAAGGGCAGGGCCATGAACATCTTGGCCTGTACCGGGTCGGGCGGCTGCGGGTTGAGCTTCTGCTGCAGGAACATGGTGAAGCCCATGATGATCGGCCAGGCGCCGATCATCAGGAGGTGCGGCGGTGTGAAGTGCAGCAGGCCGAAGAGATTGGCAAAGCTGGTGGGATCGGGCGCCGAGAGATCGTGGATCCAGCCATAGAACGGCGCGTGGCGCATCTCGATCGTGACGTAGAGCACCTTATAAAGCGAGAAGAACACCGGGATCTGGATGACGATCGGCAGGCAGCCTGCCATCGGATTGGCGCCGACGCGCTTGTAGAGCGCCATCATCTCCTGATTGAGCTTCGCCTTGTCGTCGCCGAAGCGCTCGCGCAGCTTCTTCATCTCGGGCTGAAGCTGGCGCATCTTGCTCATCGATCGATAGGATTTGTTCGCAAGCGGGAAGAAGACCAGCTTGATCAGCACGGTCAAGAGCATGATCGCGAGACCGAAATTCCCGATCAGCTTGTAGAAGAAGTCGAGCGCAAGAAAGATCGGCTTGGTCAGGAAATAGAACCACCCGAAGTCGATCGCGCGGTCGAAGCGCGGAACGCCGAGCGTATCCTCGTAATCGCTGAGCAGGTGCACTTCTTTTGCGCCGGCGAAGAAATGGTCCTCGACGCTGACGCTGGCGCCGGGATCGATCGTGTGCTCCG
>JBJKPV010000008.1:0-3020 GCA_046706015.1 Allostellaceae bacterium
CACCGGCAGCAGAAGCGGCGAGGGGACGCGCGCTTCCGACCGCGCGCGCTCATGCGCCGCGACCCAGACAATGAGCAACGGCATGGTGAGCACATGCGGCCGTGCCAGGAGATGCGGCGCCGCGAGAAGGAAACTCGCGGTGACGCCGAGCAGCATGGCGGGCGCGGCGAGATCGCGCGCGAGAAAGCGCGCGAGCAGATAATAGGTGAGCGCAATCGCGCCCGCGCTCAGCGCGATCACGCCGGTCCAGCCGAGGAGGCGATAAGCCACGGCGAAACCCAGCTCGGCGAGCCATTCATGCGCCACCCAAGGCGCGCCGAGCCGGGTGAAGGAAAAGGGATCGGTCCGCGGCACGCCGCCATGCGCCCAGATCCAATTCCCGGCGGCGATGTGAAGGAAGGTGTCGCCATCGCGAAGAAGATTCCCGCCGGTAGCGAGCATCAAGGCATAAAGAAAGACAGCGACGAGCAGAGGCGCCGCGCCGTCCCATGACCGGCTTCGCGCGCTGGCGGCCAGATCGCCCCCGGCAGCGTTTCCCGCCGCGCCTACTTCGCGTAACGCCATAACCGCACCAGACGCCGTTCGACGCTCGGCATGGTTATCGAAGGCTTAAGCATGCCCGCTTGCCGCGATGCGCGATCGCGCGGCGTCCTATTGGCCCGGCGCCGCGTCGAGCGCCGGCGGCGGCGCGGCGGGCTTGGCGGTCGTCGGACCGGCTTCGGCCGGCTTGGTGCCGCTCGGACTGTGGCCATGCGTGGCGAGCCATTGACGGCGCCGCGCCTCGGCCATGTCGTAGGCGATTTGCAGCTGCGCGACGATCTCGCGCTCGCCCGAGGCCTTGGCGGTGTTGAGCGCGAACAGGATCTTGTCGCTCAGCCGGCGGTTGAGCTCGGGCACGGCGGCGGCGTCGATCTCGTAGCCGACGCGCGGCTCCGCTTTGATCTTGATTCCGGTCGGCTGCAGTTTCTTGCGCAGCGAATGCACCGACACGCGGATCGACACGGCGGCGGTCTCGGGCTCGGCCGAACCGTAGACCTGCTGGATAAGCAAACCCAAAGGCGTGGTGCGCGCGCGGTTGTTGAGCAGGACCTGAAGAATGTCGGCTTCATGCGGCGATAGATGAATCGCCGCGCCTTTGAAGTAGACGACGTTGTGGTTGTAATCGAACTCGAAATCCTGATGGCTCGGCTTTTCGGCCAGTCGCTCTCGCGCGCTCATAGCTCGATCCAGTGGTCGTTGGGCCCGCCGTCGTCGTCGGTCGTGCGGGCTATCCGGCGCGATCTAATCATGGAAAGGATGGCGCCCCTAAAGGTTTTAGGCGCGCATCGTCTCAAAAATCCGTCGCTTTTGAGTTAACGACCGCAGGTTGCATGAGGCCCTTTCATCCTAACCCCATTTTAACATCAGCGCCGTTTACTCTGCCCCGTAGCGTGTCAACGGGAACCCCCTTTTCGGAGGAGCACCACTATGCTTACGATTATTCGCCGCATGTTCAAGGATCCGTCCGGCGTCACGGCGATCGAGTATGGTCTGATTGCGTCGCTCATTGCGGTTGCGATCATCGTCGCGGTCGAGCTGGTCGGCACCAATCTGAACAACACCTTCAACGCGGTCGCAAGCTCGCTCTAAACGCGTCGGGGGACTCACCCCGCACGTCAAGCGACAGCTAACCGGGTGGGGCGTGACACAAGGTGTCACGCGTCACGCCCCGCGCCGGTGCAGCGCTTGACGAGAGACGGTGAGGCGGAGCGGTCACCATGTTTCATGTATCGCCTGATCAAATCATCGTCTTGGGTTTTCTCGCCTTGATCGCCTGGGCGGCGTGCAACGACGCCGTCGAGTTCAAGATACCCAATTCTGTCAGCGTCGGGATCGTGGCGCTCTATCCCCTCTATGCCGCAACCGCCGCCGCGCCCGTCGCTTGGATTCAGGGCCTCGCCGTCGCGATCGTGATCTTCGCGATCGGTCTTGGTCTCTTCGCCGGCGGCATCGCCGGCGGCGGCGACGTCAAAATGCTGAGCGCCGTCGCCCTTTGGGCCGGTCCCAAGATGATCTTTCCCATGCTCCTGGTGATGAGCCTGACCGGCGGCGCCATGGCGCTCTTGTTCTTGGCCGCGGGGTGGCTCGGCCGTCGCCGCGCCGCCGCCGGCATCGACGTATCTTTAACCGCAACCGCCTATGCTGCTCCCGCTCGCCTTCCTTACGGCGTTGCGATTGCGGCGGGCGCAAGCCTTGTCGGCCTCCGTCTCGTCTCAGGCTGAACGCAGGAAAGGCAAACAGTAATCATGCGACAGCGCACCATCATCTTCGTTGTCCTCGCCGCGTTCTTCGGCCTCGGCACGGTCTACTTCGCGCGCAGCTGGCTCTCGAGCCAGCGCGCGGAACACGTCGCCGTTCAGGCCAAGCCTCAGGCCCAAGGCGTCGCCGTCATGGTCGCGGCACGCGATCTTCCCACCGGCGCTTTCGTGCGGCCGGAAGATCTGCGCTGGCAGTCCTGGCCCGAGGGTCAGGTCGCCGACAATTATCTGCTCAAGGGCAAGGACACGCCGGAATCGCTGTCCGGCGCCGTTGTTCGCCAGGCGATCGCGGCCGGGCAGCCGGTCACCGTCAACCGCGTGATCAAGCCGGGCGACCGCGGCTTCCTCGCCGCCGTTCTGAGCCCCGGCATGCGCGCGATATCGGTGCCGGTCACGCCGGTCTCCGATATCGCCGGTCTCGTCTTTCCCGGTGATCATGTCGACATCATCCTCGCGCATCGGCTCGAGCTAGTGTCGCCGAAGAAAACCACCTCCGCCTTCGCGAGCGAAACCGTCCTTACCAATCTCCGCGTCCTTGCCACCGACCAGTCGACGGGTGACCTGCAGAACAAGCCGAAGCTCGCGCACACCGTCACCTTGGAGGCGACGCCGAAACAGGCCGAAGCGCTCGAAGTCGCGAGCACCCTCGGCAATCTCTATCTCAGCTTGCGCGGCCTTCCGGGCAGCAATCCGAACAACGAGAGCGGCGTCATCGGCGATGAC
>JBJKPV010000009.1:0-5959 GCA_046706015.1 Allostellaceae bacterium
TCGAAATCCATCTGCGCATAGGCGTCGTAAGGCTGCGCCTTGCGCAGATCCCAGGCAAAGCCCGAGGCGCGCAGCATCGGCCCGCTGAAGCCCCAATCGAGCGCCTCCTTGGCGCTGACGACACCGATATCGACCGTGCGCTGCTTGAAGATGCGGTTCTCCGAAAGGAGATGCTCGAGATCGTCGATGCGCGCCGGGAACTGCTCGATGAAGGCCTGGATATCGTCGACGAGGCCCGCGGGCAGATCCTGCTGCACGCCGCCGGGACGGAAATAGGCGGAATGGAGCCGCGCGCCCGAGACGCGCTCGTAGAACTCCATCAGCTTCTCGCGCTCCTCGAAACCCCAGAGCAGTGGCGTGATCGCGCCGACATCGAGCGCGAAGGTCGTCAGGTTGAGGATGTGGTTGAGGATGCGCGTGATTTCGGCGAAGAGCACGCGGATCATCTTTGCGCGCGGCGGCGGATCGATGCCCATGAGCTTTTCGACTGCCTGGGCATAGGCGTGCTCCTGGCACATCGGCGAGTCGTAATCGAGCCGGTCGAAATAGGGCACGGCTTGGAGATAGGTCTTGTACTCGATGAGCTTCTCGGTGCCGCGATGCAAGAGCCCGATATGCGGATCGGCCCGCTCGATCACCTCGCCGTCCATTTCGAGCACCAGGCGCAACACGCCATGCGCCGCCGGATGCTGCGGCCCGAAATTCATCGTGAAGCTCTTGATAAGGGCTTCCGCGTTGGCGATGTCGGCGCCGTCCGCGTTCATTTGCCCTCCTCGCGCGTCGCCTTCTCATCGCCCGGCAGGATGTGGCTCATGCCTTCCCAGGGCGACATGAAGTCGAAGCTGCGGAATTCCTGCTTCAGCTTCACCGGCTCGTAGACGACGCGCTTTTGCTCCTCGTCGTAGCGCACCTCGACATAGCCGGTGAGCGGGAAGTCCTTGCGCAAAGGATGGCCCTCAAAGCCGTAATCGGTCAGAATGCGCCGCAAATCGGGATGATCGGCGAAATAGATGCCGAAGAGATCCCAGGTCTCGCGCTCGAACCAGCCGGCCGCGCTGAAAAGGCCGGTGGCCGAGGGGACAGGCGTCTCCTCGCCCGCCGTCGCCTTGACGCGAACGCGCTGATTGTTCTTGATACTCAAGAGGTTATAGACGACGTCGAAGCGCTCCTCGCGCTCGGGATAGTCGACGGCGGTGATGTCGATCAGGATCTGAAAGAGACAGCGCGCATCGTCGCGCAGGAAGGCAAGCAGGCGGGTGACCGCCTCGCGCTTGACCTCGACCGCGAGCTCGCCATGGGCAATCGCGGTCCGCGTCACCTCTTGCGGGAAAGCCTGGGCGATGTGATCGCCGATCGTGTTGAGCGGTTCGGTCATCGGCAGGATCTAGCGCGCGAAAACGCGCTCGCGGTGAATCTTCTTTTGCAGCTGAAGAATACCATAGAGCAGCGCCTCCGCCGTCGGCGGGCAGCCGGGAACGTAGATGTCGACCGGGACGATCCGGTCGCAGCCGCGCACGACCGAATAGGAATAGTGATAGTAGCCGCCGCCATTGGCGCAGGACCCCATCGAGATCACCCAGCGCGGCTCGGCCATCTGGTCGTACACCTTGCGCAAGGCGGGTGCCATTTTGTTGGTCAAGGTGCCGGCGACGATCATCACGTCGGATTGCCGCGGGCTGGGGCGGAAGACGATGCCGAAACGGTCGAGATCGTAGCGGCTGTCGGCGCTGTGCATCATCTCGACGGCGCAGCAGGCGAGGCCGAAAGTCATCGGCCAGAGCGATCCCGTCCGCGCCCAATTCACGAGCTTGTCCACCTGCGTAACGATAAAACCCTTGTCGCGAATCTCCTCGCCCATTTGCCGCAGCAACACATCCTGCGACGGGGCTGCTACTCCCATTCCAAGGCTCCTTTCCGCCATTCGTAGATGAAGCCGATGGTCAACACGAACAGGAACGCCATCATCGACCAGAACCCGAAAATGCCGATCGACCCGAGCGCGACCGCCCACGGGAACAGAAACGCCACTTCGAGGTCGAAGATGATGAAAAGGATCGCGACCAGATAGAAACGAACGTCGAATTTGTTGCGCGCATCGGCAAAGGGCTCGAAGCCGCACTCATAGGGCGATAGCTTTTCCGAATCGGGCTTCTGCCGGGCGGCGAAGAGCGACGCCAGCACGATCACAACCGCCAACCCAACCGCAATGCCGATGAAAATCAGGATGGGCAAATACTCGCGAAGCAGACTGTCCATCGCTGTTGCACCCTGACCGAGCCATTACGACGCGACGTGGCGGGAGTGACGGGGCTCGAACCCGCGACCTCCGGCGTGACAGGCCGGCGCTCTAACCAACTGAGCTACACCCCCGGGAGCACGCTCGCCGCGACGGTCACTCGTACTCCGCGCCTCTGGGGGTGTCAAGCGCACGGGGCCAGCGTTTCCGCGCGTTTACGACGCCTGCGACCGATGGGAATGGCCCGCGTGGCCTTCACGGCTTGGTGGGCGATGAAGGTTTCGAACCTCCGACCCCCTCGGTGTAAACGAGGTGCTCTACCGCTGAGCTAATCGCCCCAAGACGGAATTCAAGCGCCGGATTATTGAACCGCGTCCTTCAGGCCTTTGCCGGCGCGAAACTTCGGCAGCTTCGAAGCGGGAATCTGAATCTTCTCACCCGTGCGCGGATTGCGCCCTTCGCTGGCCGCACGCTGCGACACGACGAAGGTGCCGAAACCGGCGAGGCGAACCTCATTGCCGCCTTTGAGAGCTGCGGTGATCGCATCCAGCACGGCATCAACCGCCGTCGACGCGTCGGACTTTGTCATGTTCGTGCTGGCGGCGATCGCATCGACGAGATCGTTCCTGTTCACTGGCGACTCCCCATTGTCATTTTTCACCCGCAACTCGACATCAGCGCGGAGTGTAGATCGTGCTTCTCGCATGCGTCAATCGCGGGTCGAGATTTGCCGCGTGTGACAAAAAAAAG
Organism: Allostellaceae bacterium; assembly: GCA_046706015.1. Classification (GTDB taxonomy): domain Bacteria; phylum Pseudomonadota; class Alphaproteobacteria; order ATCC43930; family CGMCC-115725; genus CAIKMD01. Next base: position 2,987 of record JBJKPV010000009.1, read on the forward strand.
CACCGTCACCCGGCCGGGTGACGGCGCTTCGATCCTTCTTGATGCGATCAGTGCGTGAGGCCGGGGCGATCGTCTTCGACGTCGCGCGACAGCGCCGGCGGCCGCTCGGCCGGCTCGCTCCACGCGATCGGCACGAGCGGCGAGACGAGCGCGTGCTTCAGCAACTCGTCGACCGAGTTCACGGGCACGATGGTCAGCCCCTTCTTCACGTTATCCGGAATCTCCGCGAGATCCTTCTCGTTCTCCTTGGGGATGAGCACGGTCGCGAGGCCGCCGCGCAAGGCGGCAAGGAGCTTCTCCTTGAGCCCGCCGATCGGCAGAACGCGACCGCGCAGGGTGATCTCGCCCGTCATCGCGATATCCTTGCGCACCGCGATTCCGGTCAGCACCGAGACAATCGAGGTCACCATGGCAACGCCCGCCGAGGGACCGTCCTTGGGCGTCGCGCCCTCGGGCACGTGCACGTGGATATCCTTCCGCTCGAACAGGGTCGGGGCGATGCCGAAGGCGATGCTGCGCGACTTGACGTAGCTTTCCGCCGCCTGCACCGACTCCTTCATCACGTCGCCGAGCTTGCCGGTCGCGGTGACGCGGCCCTTGCCTGGCACAGTCACGGCTTCGATCGTCAACAGCTCGCCGCCGACCTCGGTCCAAGCGAGGCCCGTCGTCACGCCGACGAGATCGGTCTCCTCGACCTCGCCATAGCGATAGCGGCGCACGCCCGCGTATTTCTCGAGATTCTTGCGGGTGACCGTGATCTTCTTCTTGCGCTTGACCAGAATGTCCTTGATCGACTTGCGCGCCAGATTGGCGAGTTCGCGCTCAAGATTGCGCACGCCCGCTTCGCGCGTGTAGTAGCGAATGAGATCGCGCAGCGCATCAGGGGTGATCGACCATTCGGTCTTTTTCAATCCGTTCGCTTTCACCTGTTTCGGAATCAGGTGGCGGCGCGCGATCTCGACCTTCTCATCCTCGGTGTAGCCCGGCAATCGGATCAGCTCCATGCGGTCGAGCAAGGGCTGGGGCATCCTGAGCGTGTTCGCCGTGGTGACGAACATCACGTCGGAGAGGTCGTAGTCGACCTCGAGATAATGGTCGTTGAAGCTCGAGTTCTGCTCCGGATCGAGCACTTCCAAAAGCGCCGAGCTCGGATCGCCGCGCCAATCCTGGCCGAGCTTGTCCACCTCGTCCAAGAGGAAGAGCGGGTTCGACGACTTCGCCTTCTTCATGCCCTGGATGATCTTGCCGGGCATCGAGCCGATGTAAGTGCGGCGATGGCCGCGCACCTCCGCCTCGTCGCGCACGCCGCCCAAGGACATGCGCACGAAGTTCCGGCCGGTGGCGCGCGCCACCGATTTGCCGAGCGAGGTCTTGCCAACGCCGGGCGGGCCGACGAGGCACAGGATCGGCCCTTTGACCTTCTTCATGCGCTGTTGAACCGCGAGGTATTCGAGGATGCGCTCCTTGACCTTCTCGAGACCATAATGGTCGTCATTGAGGATCTTCTCGGCAGCCTTCAGGTCGCGCTTCACCTTCGTGCGCTGCTGCCACGGAATCGAGAGCATCCAGTCGAGATAATTGCGTACGACCGTCGCCTCGGCCGACATCGGGCTCATGGCACGCAGCTTCTTCAGCTCGGCATGCGCCTTATCGCGCGCCTCCTTGGAGAGCTTCGTCTTGTTGACACGCTCCTCGATCTCGGCGAGCTCGTCCTTACCGTCCTCGCCCTCGCCCAGCTCCTTCTGGATCGCCTTCAGCTGCTCGTTGAGATAGTACTCGCGCTGCGTCTTCTCCATCTGGCGCTTGACGCGGCTGCGGATGCGCTTTTCCACCTGCAAAACGCCGATCTCGCTTTCCATGTGGGCGAAGATCTTCTCGAGCCGGCCGGACACGGTCTCGATCTCGAGCAATTCCTGCTTCTCGGCGATCTTCAGCGCCAAATGCGAGGCAAGCGTATCCGCAAGCTTCGCCGGATCGTCGATCTGGTTGATCGACACCAGCACTTCGGGCGGGATCTTCTTGTTGAGCTTGATGTACTGCTCGAACTGCGCCACCGCTGTTCGCGCCAGCGCCTCGATCTCCTGCTGATCGCCGACTTTTTCCGCGATGACCTCGGCATGCGCCTGGAAGAATGCCTCGTTCTCGGCAAAGCGCTGGATGCGCGCGCGCTGGCCGCCCTCGACCAACACCTTCACTGTGCCGTCGGGCAGCTTCAAAAGCTGCAACACCGTGCCGATCGTCCCGACCATGTAGATGTCGGCGGGCGCAGGATCGTCCTGCGCGGCGTTCTTCTGCGTGACGAGAAGGATCTGCTTGTCGTCCTTCATCACGTCTTCAAGCGCGCGCACGGATTTCTCACGGCCGACGAAGAGCGGCACGATCATGTGCGGGAAGACGACGATGTCCCTCAAGGGGAGGACGGGATAGAGTGTACCGCGGGCAATATCGAGCATGGCACCCTTTTTCGAAGAGACGGGGCGGGAGAACCCTGCCCCGCGGCTACGGCAAGGATAACGCCCTGCCGTCGGAGAATTCCATGTTTAAGGTGGCGTGCGCCCGTGCCGAGATCAAGGGCACGTGATCGGGCGACTTGTGACCGCCGCCCACCCGCGCGGCGCGCAAGGTCGATGCGGTACCAGCCTTAGGCGCTGGTCGCCCCGGTATCGCCGCGCCAATCGCCATATTCGGCCCGCCGCTCGGAATAGATGTAGAGCGGCGCCGCCCGGCCCTCGACCACTTCCTTGTTGATCACCATGCCGGTGACGCCGTCGAGCCCCGGTAACTCGAACATCGGCTCCAAGAGAATCGCTTCCATGATCGAGCGCAGGCCGCGCGCGCCGGTCTTACGCGCGATCGCCTTGTGCGCGATCGCCCGCATCGCCTCGTCGTTGAACTCGAGCTTCACGTCTTCCATCTCGAACAGGCGCTGATACTGCTTCACCAGCGCGTTCTTGGGCTTGGTCAGGATGTCGA
>JBJKPV010000010.1:0-11311 GCA_046706015.1 Allostellaceae bacterium
CGGTGCGTTTCCTGCCTGCGCTCGATGGCGGTGCTGCGAGGAAGACGGAAGCGGAATACACAAAGCCGCGTCCGGTGCGGCTGCTCTCCCGGCCCGAGCCGATCGAGGCGATGGCGCCGGTGCCGGATGATCCGCCGCTCTCGTTCCGCTGGCGGCGGCTGCATCATCGGGTGCGCCGCGCCGATGGACCCGAGCGCATCGCCGCTGAATGGTGGCGCGAGGCCGCCGAGCCGCGCGACTATTACCGCGTCGAGGACGAGGAGGGCCGCCGCTTTTGGCTCTATCGCGCCGGGCTCTACCGGCCGCAAGCTCCGCCGCGCTGGTTCCTGCACGGGATCTTCGCATGACGGCCTATGCCGAGCTGCAGGTCACCAGCAATTATTCCATCCTGCGCGGCGCCTCCCATCCCGAAGAGCTGGTGCGGCAGGCGCATGCGCTGGGCCATCGCGCGCTCGCGCTCGCGGATCGCAACACGCTGGCGGGCGTGGTGCGCGCCCACCGCCAGGCGAAGGAGCTGGGCTTCCAGCTCATCGTCGGCAGCCGTCTCGATCTCGTCAGCGGGCAAAGCCTGCTCTGCTTTCCCGTCGACCGCGCCGCCTATGGCAGGCTGTGCCGGCTTTTGACGCGCGGCAAGCGCCGCGCCGCAAAGGCACAATGTCATCTGACCTACGCGGATCTGGTCGAATTCGGGGAAGGCCAGATCGTGATCGCATTGCCGCCCGACAAACCGGATGCGGCATTCGCGCCTTTCCTCGACCGGCTCAAGGCGGATTTCGCCGACGTCTATCTCGCCGCGCAGCACCTTTACCGCGGCGACGACGCCAAGCGGCTGCATCGTCTGGCGGCTTTGGCTGCGCGCAAGGGAATGCCGCTCGTCGCGACCAACGACGTGCTCTATCACCGGCCGCAACGCCGCCCCTTGCAGGACGTGGTCACCTGCATTCGCGAAGGCTGCACCATCGCCGATGCCGGCTTCCGGCTTGCGCCCAATGACGAGCGCCATCTGAAGCCGCCCGAGGAGATGGCGCGGCTCTTTCGCGGTCATGACGAGGCGGTCGCGCGCACGGTCGAGATTGCGACACGCTGCCAGTTCAGCCTCGATGAGCTGCGCTACGAATATCCCGACGAGGCCTTGCCGGACGGCACCCCGCCGCAGGCTGCACTCGAGAAGCTGGCCTGGGAAGGGGCCACCGCGCGTTATCCAAGCGGCATTCCGGAAAAGGTGCGTCATCTGATCGAGCGCGAGCTGCAGCTCGTGGCCGAGCTCGGCTATGCGCCCTATTTCCTCACCGTCTACGACATCGTCCGCGCGGCGAAGCAGCGAAAGATTCTCTGCCAGGGCCGGGGTTCGGCAGCCAATTCCGCGGTGTGCTATTGCCTCGGCATCACCGCGGTCGATCCCTCCCATCTCGATCTTCTGTTCGAGCGCTTCATCAGCACCGCGCGCAACGAGCCGCCCGATATCGACGTCGATTTCGAGCACGAGCGCCGCGAGGAGGTGATCCAATACATCTACGACAAATACGGCCGCCACCGCGCCGCGCTGGCCGCGACGGTGATCTGCTATCGCTCGCGCTTTGCCGTCCGCGAAGTGGGAAAGGTGATGGGGCTGTCGGCGGATGTCGCCGTCGCGCTCGCCGGAACCGTCTGGGGCTGGGGCGAGGAGAAGCTCAAGGAGGCGCATATCCGCGCGCTCGGCCTCGATCCCGAGGATCCGAGCCTGCGTCTGACGCTCGCTCTCGCCGCCGAGCTGATCGGCTATCCGCGCCATCTCTCGCAGCTTGTCGGCGGTTTCGTCATCACGCGTGGCCCGTTGGAAGAGGTCGTGCCGATCGAGAACGCGGCCATGGAGGCGCGCACCGTCGTCGAGTGGGACAAGGACGATCTCGACACGCTGGGCATCCTGAAGATCGATGTCCTGGCGCTGGGCATGCTCAGCTGCATCCGCCGGGCCTTCGAACTGCTCGAACGCCATGAAGGGCGGCGCCTGACGATCGCGACCGTCCCCAAGGACGACCCGGCGGTTTACGAGATGCTGGGCCATGCCGATTCTCTTGGCGTCTTTCAGGTCGAGAGCCGGGCGCAGATGAGCATGCTGCCGCGCCTGAAGCCGAAGGATTTCTACGATCTCGTCATCGAGGTGGCGATCGTCCGACCGGGTCCCATCCAGGGCGACATGGTGCATCCCTATCTGCGCCGCCGCGAGGGCAAGGAGGCGGTCGACTATCCGTCCGAGGCGCTGCGCAAGGTGCTGGAGAAGACGCTCGGCGTGCCGCTTTTCCAGGAACAGGCGATGAATGTCGCCATCGTCGCGGCCGGCTTCGAGCCCGAGGAGGCGGACCGGCTCCGCCGCGCCATGGCCACTTTCCGCCATACCGGCAAGGTGGCCGAGTTTCGCGACAAGTTCGTGGCCGGCATGGTCGCCAATGGCTACGCGCGCGATTTCGCCGAACGCTGCTTCAAGCAGATCGAGGGTTTCGGCGAATACGGCTTTCCGGAATCGCACGCGGCGAGCTTCGCGGTTCTCGTCTATGTCTCGGGCTGGCTCAAATGCTTTTATCCCGAAATCTTCGCCTGCGCGCTGCTGAACAGCCAGCCCATGGGCTTCTATGCCCCGGCGCAGATCGTTCGCGATGCGCGCGAGCACGGCGTCGAGATCCGCGAGGTCGATGTCAATGCCAGCGAATGGGATTGCACGCTCGAGCCCGTCACGGGATCGGAGCGTTTGGCCTTGCGCTTGGGCTTTCGTCGGGTGGCGGGCCTCGCGCAAAAGGCAGCGGAGATCCTGGTCGAGCGGCGCGGCAAAGGATATTCGGACCCGGCGGCGCTCGCCCACCGCGCCCAACTCGATCGCGCGGCGCTCGAAAAACTGGCCATGGCCGATGCGTTTCGCTCGATGGGGCTCGACCGGCGGGCGGCACTTTGGACCGTGAAGGGTCTCGATCCCGCTTCCTTGCCCTTGTTCCAGCCCCTGGCGGGTCGGCTGCCGGTCGAGCCCGAAGTCAGGCTTCCTGCCATGAGCGCCGGCGAGCATGTGATCGAGGATTATGCCGCGCTCGGCCTTTCCCTGAAGAACCACCCGCTGGCTTTCCTGCGCCTCGATCTCGACAAGCGGGGCGTCGTGCCGGCGGAGCGGCTCAAGACCATGCTTGCCGGCCATGTGGTGCGCGTTGCCGGGCTGGTTCTGGTGCGCCAGCGCCCCGGTAGCGCCAGCGGCGTCATCTTCATGACGCTCGAGGACGAAACCGGCATCGCCAATCTTGTGGTGTGGCCCTCGAGTTTCGAACGCTTCCGGCGCGAGGTGATGGGCAGCCTTCTGGTCGAGGCCCAGGGCAAGATCCAACGCGAAGGCGAGGTCGTTCATCTCGTCCTCGACCGCCTGGTCGATTTGACCCCGATGCTCGACTCACTGAGCGGCGAAAAAGAACTCCGTATCGCCAGCCGCGACTTCCACTGATCGCGCCGAAACCGATATCATCGCCGCCACCGAGATCGCAGCTGTGGCGACGATCGATGTCGCCGCGCCAGCGATACGCGATGGGAAGGCCATGGCGTGGATTTTTCCGACACTTCCGTCTCCGCCCGGTGCGTTGCGTCAGGCCGTGCGCGACTCCTACCGCATCGACGAAAACGATGCGGTCGCGCGCATCCTGACCGCCGCGCAAACCCCGCCGCAATCCAAGACGCGCATCCGCGCAACCGCGGCCCGGCTTGTCACCGAAGCGCGCCGTCGTAGCCACGGCAAAGGTGGCATCGATGCCTTTCTCAGCGAGTTCGCGCTCTCGAGCGAGGAAGGCATCGCGCTGATGTGCCTGGCCGAGGCCTTATTGCGCATCCCCGATGCCGAGACCATCGACAAGCTCATCCGCGACAAGCTCGCCCCCGCCGATTGGACGCGCCATCTCGGCCATTCGCCCTCGCTCTTCGTCAACGCCTCGACCTGGGCGCTGATGCTGACCGGCAAGCTGCTGCATGGCGATCCCGAGGCAAGGGACCTGACATCCGTGCTGCGGCGGTTGCTTGCCCGAACCGGCGAGCCGGTCTTGCGCCAGGCGGTCACGGCCGCGATGCGTATTCTCGGCCATCAATTCGTCATGGGCCGTACCATCGAGGAAGCGCTGGCGCGCGCCGCGCCGGCCGAGGCTCAGGGCTATCGCTTCTCCTACGACATGCTCGGCGAGGCAGCTCGTACGGCGCAAGACGCCGCGCGTTATGCCGAGCGCTATCGCGCCGCCATGGCTGCGATCGAGGCTCGGGTCGGCGATCGCGATCTCCACCACGCGCCGGGCATCTCGATCAAGCTCTCCGCGCTTCATCCGCGCTACGAGGAAGCGCAGCGCGGACGGGTCTTGGACACGTTGCCAGGTGTTCTCCTTTCTCTCGCGCGCCAGGCCAAGAGCGCCGGCATCGGCTTGACCATCGACGCCGAGGAGGCCGACCGGCTCGAGCTCTCGCTCGATCTCCTCGAGCTTCTCTCGGGCCATCCCGATCTCAGCGGCTGGAGCGGGCTCGGCCTTGCCGTCCAGGCCTATCAGAAGCGCGCTTTGCCGCTGATCGATTATCTCGCCGGCCTCGCGCGCCGCGACCGGCGCCGGTTTATGCTTCGCCTCGTCAAGGGCGCCTACTGGGATACCGAGATCAAGCGCACGCAGGAGCGCGGCCTCGAATATTTTCCGGTCTATACCCGCAAGATGGCGACGGATGTGTCCTATATCGCCTGCGCCAATCGGATCTGGGAGGAGCGCGACGCGTTCTTCCCGCAATTCGCCACCCATAACGCGCATTCGGTCGCGACGATCCTCGATCTTGCCGGCGCCGATCGCGATTTCGAGTTCCAACGCCTCCACGGCATGGGCGAGGCGCTCTACGAGCAGATCATCGGCACCGATCCCGGACAATATGCTTGCCGGGTCTATGCGCCGGTCGGCGGCCATGAGGATTTGCTCGCCTATCTCGTGCGCCGCCTGCTGGAGAACGGCGCCAATACCTCCTTCGTCAATCGCCTGGTCGATGAAGCGGCGCCGGTCGAGGCGCTGATCGCCGATCCCGCCGACCGGCTCGCCGGTTTGAAACAGAAACCGCACCCCGCCATCAAGCTGCCGACCGAACTTTTCGGGGACCGGGTCAATTCGCGCGGCATCGATCTGGCCGATCGCGCCCGTCTCGCGGCGCTGTCACAGAGCCTGGCGGCGGCGCACCCCCTTTGGTCGGCTGCGCCGATCCTCGGCGGCAAGGAAGCGGCGGCGACGCCATGGCGCGAGGTCTACAATCCCGCCGACCGCCGCCAAGCGGTCGGGCGGCTAAGCGAAGCCGGGCGGGATCAGATCGACACGGCGCTGCAGCGCGCCATTCCGGCGGCGTCGGCATGGGATGCGACATCGCCCGAAGAGCGCGCGCGTCTGCTTGATCGGGCCGGTGATCTGATCGAGGCGCGCATCGAGGCATTCGTCGCGATGATCGTGAGCGAGGGCGGACGCGGCATCGCCGACGCCGTCGCCGAGGTCCGCGAGGCGGTCGATCATTGCCGCTATGACGCGGCCCGCGCGAGGGCGGATTTTGCAGAGCCTGTCGAGTTGACCGGCGCGACCGGCGAGAAAAATCGGCTGACCTTGCATGGGCGCGGCGTTTTCGCCTGCATCTCGCCGTGGAACTTCCCGCTCGCCATCTTCTTGGGCCAGGTCGCGGGGGCGCTGGCGGCCGGCAACGCCGTCATCGCCAAACCGGCGGAGCAGACGCCGCTGGTCGCGGCTGCCTGCATTCGCCTGTTGCACGAAGCCGGCTTTCCCGGCGACGTCGTTCAGCTCTTGCCGGGCGGCCAGAAGATCGGCGCGGCGCTGGTAAGCGACAGCCGCATCGCAGGCGTCGCCTTCACCGGATCGACCGATACAGCACGCGCCATCAACCTCGCTTTGGCGCAGCGCTCGGGTCCGATCGTGCCCTTCATCGCCGAAACCGGCGGACAGAACGCCGTGATCGCCGATTCAACCGCTCTCCCCGAGCAACTCGTGAGCGACGTCCTGATTTCGACGTTCGACAGCGCAGGACAACGCTGCTCATCGGCGCGCGTGCTCTTCATCCAGGCGGACATCGCTGATCGTGTCATCGCCATGCTGACGGGCGCGATGGATGAGCTCGTCATCGGCGATCCGGCGCTGCTTTCAACCGATATCGGGCCGGTTATCGACGAGGAGGCGGGCGGCGCGCTCGAGCGCCACGCTGTGCGTATGGCGACGGAAGGCCGCCTGTTGCGCGAACTCGCGCTGCCGGGGGCATGCGCCTACGGCACCTTCTTCGCGCCGCGTACTTTCGAGATCGATCGGCTCGATCGGTTGACGGGCGAGGTGTTCGGGCCGATCCTTCATATCATCCGCTGGTCGGCCGATCGGCTCGATCAGGTTCTCGACGCCATCGACCGCACCGGTTTTGGGCTCACGCTCGGCATTCACAGCCGCATCGACGAAACGGTGCGCTACATCGATCGCCGTTTACGCGTCGGGAATACCTATGCGAACCGCAATCAAATCGGCGCCGTGGTCGGCGTTCAGCCGTTCGGTGGCGAACGCCTCTCCGGCACCGGTCCGAAGATTGGCGGCCCGCATTATCTGCAGCGCTTTGCCACCGAACGCGTGCTGTCGATCGATACGACGGCGGCGGGCGGGAATGCGAGCCTGATGTCGCTGAAGGATGATGAAGGCGGGTAAACGCCGCGCGCGACGATTGCGTGTGCAAGCGACGCTTTGGTCCGCGGTGATCAAGAATTTTAGTGAAGCTATGCGTAGAACGCGCCGGTCGGTTGCGCGGTGCGGATGGTGTGCACAACACTAGGCGTTTGACGTGGTCGAGCCTATATTTAGTGTGTTGGAAGCGCGCGCGATGCTGAGGTAAGCGCCATGCCAGCCAAGGACGACAAAACACCGGCGCCCGCCTCGACCGACAGGTCGGAGGTCGATGCGTTTTTACGACAGGTTGCGGCGATGCCCGCGGGCAAGTCCGATGGCGGCCGCGGTCGGCTGATTTTCGCGATGGACGCGACCGCGAGCCGCGAGCCGACCTGGGATCGAGCCTGCAGGCTGCAAGGTGAAATGTTCGAAGCCACTGCCGCGATGGGCGGGCTCGATGTGCAGCTGATCTTTTATCGCGGCTTCAATGAGTGCAAGGCCAGCCGTTGGCTCTCCAATGCGTCGTCGCTCCACGCGGCGATGCGCTCGGTCTTTTGTGTCGGCGGCCAGACACAAATCGCGCGCATCCTGCGTCATGCCTTGAAAGAGGCGGAGGCGCATCGGATCGGCGCACTCGTGCTGGTGGGCGATGCGATGGAGGAGGGGGTCGACGAGCTTTGTGCACTCGCTGGAAAGCTCGGCTTGGGCGGCGTGCCGGTCTTCCTCTTTCACGAAGGGCATGATCCGGTCGCGGCGCGTGCGTTCAAGGAGATCGCGCGCCTGTCGCGCGGCGCCTATTGCCGCTTCGACGCCAGCAGCGCGGAGGAGCTGCGCGCGCTCTTGGGCGCCGTCGCGGCCTATGCGGCCGGCGGGCGGCAGGCCCTTCTCGATTACGGGAAGGCCACGGGCGGCGCGGCGTTGCTGCTCGCGCATCAACTCAGCGCGAGCAAGTAGCGCCGATGCCCTATCTCTTCATTGGCGTCTTATTGCTGGGTCTTCTGCTGCTGGCGGCACGCGCGATCGTCAACGCCGATGCCGCGCGGCTGGGCCGCTTCTTCGGGTGGATGGTTGCGAGCCTCGGCGTCACCGCGGCCGCAGCCTTGTTTGGCGTGCTGCTCTTCAGCGACCGCTGGGCACCCGCGCTGGTCGTTGCAGGCGGTCTCGCCCCGATCGTGATGCGCGGCCATGCACGCTGGCGCCGCCGCTTTGCCTCACCGAGCGGCGGCGGCCGGCGTTCGGAAGTGCAGACCGACATGCTGCGAATGAAATTGGATCATGACACCGGAGCGATGAGCGGCACGGTGCGGCGCGGTGCCTTCGCCGGACGCCAGCTCGATGAGCTCAGCGCGGCCGAGATGACGAGCTTGTGGCGGCAGTGTCGGGTCGAGGACGAGCAAGGCGCGCGGTTGCTCGAAACCTATCTCGATCGCGTCCGACCAGACTGGCGCAAGGCGGACGCACAAGCCGACGCACCCGGCGATGTCATGACGCGGGAGCAGGCCTACGCGATCCTCGACCTCGCGCCCGACGCCGGGCCCGAGGCGATCAAGGATGCGCATCGGCGGCTCATGATGAAGCTTCATCCCGATCATGGCGGCTCGACCTATCTGGCAGCGCAGATCAATCGGGCGAAGGATTTCTTGCTCGGCGATTGAACGCCGGCGCCGAGGATTATGAAAAGCTTAGCGGTTCCGGTATAAACCCGCGGGAACCCTCGTGGGTCACACGAAGTTAACAGAGAAGTCCTTTAATCAGAGAGAGACTTGTCAATGAGCAGACGTGTCCGCAAGGCAGTCTTCCCAGTCGGTGGTCTGGGTACGCGCTTTCTGCCTGCAACGAAGGCAATGCCCAAGGAGATGCTGCCGGTCGTCGACAAGCCCCTCATCCAATACGCCGTCGAGGAGGCGCAAGCGGCCGGGATCGAGGAGTTAATTTTCGTTACCGGCCGCTCGAAAAGCGCGATCGAAGATCATTTCGATAGTTCCTATGAGTTGGAAGACACGCTGCAGGAGCGAGCCAAGGAAGCGGAGCTGCGGGCGATCCGTTCCTGGATGCCGCGCCCGGGCCAAGTCGCCTACACGCGACAACAGCATCCCTTGGGCCTCGGTCACGCCGTGTGGTGCGCGCGCAACCTCGTCGGCAACGAGCCGTTCGCCGTTCTCCTCGCCGACGATCTGGTATTGGCGCAAACGCCGTGTCTCAAGCAGATGGTCGAGGCTTATGAGGACACCGGAGCGAACATCGTCGCCGTGGTCGACGTCCCGCGCGAGCATACCAACCGCTACGGCATTCTCGATGTGTCGCGCGATGACGGGCGGCTGGTCGAGGTGAAGGGCGTGGTCGAAAAGCCGGCGCCCAAAGATGCGCCCTCGACGTTGAGCATCATTGGCCGCTACGTTCTCGAGCCTGAAGTGTTCGAGCATCTCTCGAAATTCGAGCGCGGTGCGGGCGGCGAGATCCAGCTCACCGACGCGCTTGCGCGCCTGATCGCGACCGGACGGAAATTCTGCGGGCTGCGTTTCGAAGGCAAGCGCTTCGATTGCGGCGATAAGGCGGGCTTCTTCGAGGCCAATCTTGCCTTCGCCCTTGCGCGCCCGGATATGCGGGCTGCGGTGCAGCGCATTCTCGCCGAGTATCGCTGAGGACGGGGAATATAGATCATGAAAGAACGTGCCGGCGCGGGCCATCGCTTCGATCCGACGATCCTGCGGGAATATGATATCCGCGGCGTCGTCGATGAGACTTTGCACGAAGGCGACGCGCATGCCATCGGTCGAAGCTTCGCCAGCATCCTGCGCGACGAGGGTAAGAGGTCGGTGGCCGTCGGGCGCGACGGGCGCTTGTCCTCGCCGGCGCTCGAGGCCGCGCTGGTCGACGGCTTGGCGCAAAGCGGAATCGACGTGGTGCGCGTCGGCCTCGGTCCGACGCCGATGCTCTATTACGCCGTCAACACGCTCGACGTCGATGGCGGGATCATGGTCACGGGCTCGCACAACCCGCCCAGTCACAACGGCTTCAAGATGATGCTTGGCAAGAAGCCGTTCTTCGGCAAGGACATCCAGCGCCTCGGCGAGATCGCCGCGCGGGGACAATTCCCGGCAGGCGCGGGCCGCGTCAGCGAGCGCTCCGTTCTCGATGCCTATGTCGGTCGCTTGCTCAAGGATTATGACGGCAACAGGCCCCTCGTCGTCGCCTGGGATGCGGGCAATGGCGCCGCCGGCGACGCGCTGCAGCGCTTGGCGGCGAAGCTTCCCGGGCGTCACATCCTGCTCAACGCCACGATCGACGGGCGCTTTCCTGCCCACCATCCTGATCCAACCGAGACGAAGAACCTCGTCCAGCTTCAGGAAACCGTGCTTCAGGAGGGCTGCGATCTCGGCATCGCTTTCGACGGCGATGCCGACCGCATCGGCGTCGTCGACGGCAAGGGACGGATCCTGTGGGGCGATCAGTTCATGATTTTGATGGCGCGCGATATCCTGCGCGCGCAGCCGGGCGCCACCGTGATCGCCGACGTCAAAGCCAGTCAGGTCCTGTTCGACGCGATCGAGTGGCTGGGCGGAGTGCCGCTGATGTGGCGGACTGGCCATTCGCTCATCAAGTCAAAAATGGCCGAGACGGGTGCGCCGCTGGCCGGCGAGATGAGCGGCCACATCTTTTTCGCGGATCGTTACTATGGGTACGACGACGCGCTCTACGCCGCCGTGCGCATTTTGGGCATCATCGCGCGGGGGAACGAGACGCTCGCCCAATTCCGCGATAGCCTGCCTCAGGTCGTAAATACCCCGGAATTGCGCTTTCCCTGCTCCGAGCAGCGGAAATTCGCCGTCGTCGACGAGGTTCGCGCGCGGCTGGAAAAGTCGGGCGCGGCGATGTCGGCGATCGACGGCGTAAGAGTGAAGAGCGACGGCGGCTGGTGGCTGTTGCGCGCGTCCAACACGCAGGACGTGTTGGTGGCGCGCGCCGAGGCGCGCGACGAGGCCGGTCTCGAAGTCCAGAAAAACCTATTGGCCGATCAGCTCCGCGCCAGCGGGATCACTCCGCCGGCGTTCTGAACGCCGCGGGCGAGGCGGCGAGCTGCATTGATGGTTCCAGCACCGCGCAAGCGCGGTGGACCCGGCGCAGCACGTGGCATGCGCTGCGCGCTTGTTTCTCGGTGAGATGAAGAATGCGCGCCTGATAGAGCGTGTGCCTATGCGCGCGCGTGGCCACCAGCACGAGCGGCTTGCCGCGCTCTGCGCGGAGATGCGCGAGCGCGGTCGTGCCGGCGTGGGCGGCGGCCGCCTGCTGCCGATAGGCGCCAACCTGGATGCTCCAGGCATCGCTCGGGCGCTTGCGCACCGGTGCCGCTTCGGCACGTCCGATCGGCGAGAGCGTCGCCAGCGTGCGCGCCGCATGATCGGCAAGATTGTGCAAGGCCGAATCGTTGCTGGCGAACTTGGACGAGGCACGCTTCTTGTCGCGGGCGGCGATCAACTGGGTCTCTGGCAGGCTGTGGCCGGCGAACGCGGCGTTGAGCAGCGACGCCATCTTGATGTCGCGCGAATGCGCCGACAGCCCGCCCATGACGACGCCGATCAGGCGGCGATGGTCGCGAACGGCAGACGCCGCGAGGTTGAAGCCCGAGGCGCGGATGAACCCGGTCTTAATGC
>JBJKPV010000011.1:0-5065 GCA_046706015.1 Allostellaceae bacterium
CTTTGACCGGCGCCGCCATCGCCGCCAGGTCCTTGCCGATCGCCGCGATCAGCGCGGCGCCGCCCGGAAGAAAGAAGCGGCTCGCACCCAGCGCGCGGGCACCGGCGACCAGCCCGTCGAGACCGGACGCATCGAGCCCGCAAGCCGTGCACTCCGCCACGAAGGAACGCGGCGCGCGCGCGGGCGATTGCGCCTGCATCGACGCCTCCTGCAAGTGGCTCAAGCGCAGCTTGATCCGGTCATTGGCGGCGAGCGCCTCGCCGATCAGCGCCGGCAAGAGGACCGCCTCCTCGCCGAGCCGCTCGATCATTTCGGTCTTGACCGCCACACTGCTCCTAGTGGTCCGATTCCAACATTCGCATCCCATTTGCGCCAGGCACTTTGCGAATGTTGGAATCAAAGGACAACTAGGAACTATATGTTTCTAGTGGAGCTTTGGATTTGACATTCGCTTTCGGTGTTCGCGCCAAGCAGGGAAGCGAATGTCAAATCCGCTCCACTCGCTCCCCGCGCCAACGGCGCGATTAGGCCCGATCGCCCGGCGCCGTGCCTTGCGCTGGATCATTCACGGAACTGCAACAATGAACCGGCAGCCGCCGCCGCCCTCACGCGATCGGCGTGCCCGTGACCTTGCGGAAGCGCAGCAGAGCGAGACCGAAGAACAACAGCCCCATGATCCCGACGGCGAGGAACTCGGGCCAGACGATGGCGATCCCCGCGCCGCGATAGAGGATCGCTTGGGCGAAGCTGACGAAATGCGTCGAGGGCGAGGCCTGCTTCACGGTCTGGAGCCAGACCGGCATGCTGTCGAGCGGCGTGTTGCCGCCGCTCAGCATGTTCATCGGCAGCGCGATCAGGATGAAGAGGAGACCCAGTTGCGGCATCGAGCGCACCACCGTGCCGAGGAAGACGCCGATCGCCGTGGCGAAGAAGAGATAAAGCGCGACGCCGGCCATGAAGAGCGGCACCGAGCCCAGGATCTCCACCGCCAGCAGGCCGCGCACGACAAGAATAAGCGACAGCCCGACGGCGATGGTGATGACGAGCCCGTTCGCCCACACCTTCGCCAGCGCGATCTCGAAGGGCGACAAGGGCATGGTGAGGAGATGATCCATCGTCCCATGCTCGCGCTCGCGCACGATCGCCGCGCCGGCCAGCACGATCGCCAGCATGGTCACGTTGCCGATGATCGCCATCACGCTGTTGAAGAGCGTGGTCGAGAGGTTGGGGTTGAAGGCGACGCGGATCGCGAGCGCGACCGGCGGCTGCGCCGTCGCGCCGGTTGCGGCATGGCGCGCGATCTCGGCGGCGAGGATGTTCTGGATGTAGCCCGCGCCGATCCCCGCCTGCATCATCGCGGTCGCGTCGACATTGACCTGGATCGCCGGCCGGCGCCCCGCTTCGAGATCGCGCTCGAAATGCGGCGGGATGTCGATGATGAAAGTGTATTGCGCCGTGTCCATCAGCCGGTCGACGTCGCTGAGTTTCACTTGCTGCGGCGGCTTGAAATAGGGCGGCAGCAGCGATGCGGCGATGTCGCGCGACAGCGGCGAGTGGTCCTCGTCGACGATGCCGACGCTGGCGTCGCGCAGCTCCTGCATCGTGCTCGTCGCTTGGCTGTAGACGCCGAAGGAAAAGACATAGATGACGAGGCCCAGCAGCACGAAATCATGGCCGAAGCTGCGCAGCTCCTTGGTGCCGAGCCAGAAGATGTTGGCGAGATGCCGCCCCATCGCTCAGCGCTCCTGCTTGCGCAGAAGGACGAGGCTCAAGCCGAGGAGCGCGGGCACGAAGGCCGCGATCGCGAGAAGGCTCGGGCCGAGCTCGGCGAAGCCCAGCGCCTTGGTAAAGGTGCCGACGCTGACGCGCAGGAAATACATCATCGGAAAGAGGTGGCCCATCGCCGCACCCGGGCCCGAGAGCGAGGAGACCGGCGTCAGCAGGCCCGAGAACTGCACCGCCGGCAGCGAGGTCAGGATCGCCGTGCCGAAGAGCGCCGCGATCTGGGTGCGGGTGAAGGCGGAGATGACGAGCCCATACGCCGTGGTCGCGGTGACGTAGATCAGCGCGCCCACCGCCAGGCACCAGAAGCTGCCCTTCAGCGGCACCTCGAAGATCAAGGTCGCCATCAGGTATTGGGTCAGGAAATTGACGAAGGCGACGCCGATATAGGGAAGCTGCTTGCCGAGCAGAAATTCGAGCCGCGTTACCGGCGTCACGTAGAGATTGGCGATCGAGCCCAGCTCCTTCTCGCGCACCACCGCGAGCGCCATCAGGATCGCCGGGAACATCGCGAGCAACAGCGCGATGGTACCGGGCACCATCGCGTAGATGCTCTTGAAATCCTGATTGTAGCGAAATCGCGTCTCGATGCTGGCGGGCGCCGCCACGGTCTCGCCATGGGCGGCCGCCAAACCGGCGAGATAGGAGTCATGCACGCCCTCGACATAGCCGCGCACGGTTTCGCCGCGAAACGGCATCGCGCCGTCGACCCAGGCGCCCACCTCGGTCGGGCGCCCGCTTCGCACGTCGCGGCCGAAGCCCGGCGGCATCTCGAGTGCGACGCCGATCGCGCCGCGCTGCAGGCGCCGCTCGAGACCGGCGTAGTCGGCGAGCGGCGCTTCCTCGTCGAAATAGGGCGAGAAGCGGAAGTCCTTCAGATAGGCGCGGCTTTCCACGGAGTGGTCGCGGTCGAGCACGGCAAAGCGGATGTGATCGACATCGGTGGTGATGCCGACGCCGAAGACGACCATGAGAAAGGCGGTGCCGAGCAGCGCGAACGCCATGCGCACCGGATCGCGCCAGAATTCGAGCATCTCCCGCCGGGCATAGGCCAAAAGCCGGCCGGGGCTGAACCCGTCGCGCCGCGCCGCCATCGGCGGATCCTCCGCGGACGCGGCGATCGGGCTCGATCGCTCCTCGACCGGACCGCCGCGCGAAGCGATCAGGAAATCGACGAAGGCGTCCTCGAGCGTCGCCGCATTGCGCGCCGCAGTGAGCGCGGCCGGCGCGCCGATCGCCAGCACCTTGCCGCCATCCATCAGCGCGACGCGGTCGCAGCGCGACGCCTCGTTCATGAAATGGGTCGAGACGAAGATGGTCACGCCTTGATGGCGCGAGAGATCGATGAGCAGGCGCCAGAACTCGTCGCGCGCGAGCGGATCGACGCCCGAGGTCGGCTCGTCGAGGATGAGCAGCTCCGGCTCATGCACCACGGCGACCGCGAGCGACAAGCGCTGACGGATGCCGAGCGGGAGATCGGCCGCGTGGTGGTCGACATAGGCTTCAAGCTCGAAATCGTGCAGCAAGCTCGCAATCCGCTTGCGCGCGCGCTCGGGCGGCAGATGGAAGAGCCGCGCATGCAGCTCGAGATTCTGTCTGACCGTCAGCTCGGTATAGAGCGAGAAGCTCTGCGACATGTAACCGACGCGCTCGCGCAGGCTCATATCCGCCGTATCGATCGGCCGGCCGATGATCAACGCTTCGCCCGTGGACGCCGGCAAGAGGCCGGTCAACATCTTCATCGTCGTCGTCTTGCCGCAGCCGTTCGAGCCGACGAAGCCGAAGATCTCGCCGGGCGCGATGGTGAAGCTGACGCCGTCGACGGCGGTGAAATCGCCGAAGCGCCGCGTCAGGCCGCGCGCGACAATGGCGTGATTGCCGTCGCTCGCGCGCCGCGGCGGGATCGTCAGCGGGCGATGGCGACGGCGCCGCGCCTCCGGCAGCAGCGCGATGATGCTGTCCTCGAGCTCCGTCTGCCCCGTCCGCGCGGTGAAGAATTGGGGCGTGCCGGTGGCGAGAATCCTGCCCGCCTCCATCGCGATCAGCCAGTCGAAGCCCTCGGCCTCCTCCATATAGGCGGTGGCGACGACGACGCTCATCGCCGCACGCCCCGCGCGCAACCGCGCGATCAGGTCCCAGAACTGGCGCCGCGACAAGGGGTCGACGCCGGTCGTCGGCTCGTCGAGGATCAGGAGATCGGGATCGTGCACCAGCGCGCAGCACAGGCCGAGCTTTTGCCGCATGCCGCCCGAGAGCTTCGAGGCAATGCGGTCGGCAAAGGGCGCGAGCCCGGTCGCGGCGAGGAGATCGGCGATGCGGTGCGCGCGCTCTTTTCTGCCCTGGCCGAAGAGCTGCGCGAAGAAGGCGATGTTCTCGGTGACGCTCAAATCGGGATAGAGATTGCGCCCGAGCCCTTGCGGCATGAAGGCGATGCGGCGGCAGATCGCCGCGCGATGGCGCCGATCCGCCATGTCGCCGCCCAGTACCTCGACGCGCCCCGTTTGGATGCGCTTGGCGCCGGCGATGAGGCTCAGCAAGGTCGATTTGCCGACGCCATCCGGTCCGATGAGGCCGATGAGCTTGCCCGCCGGCAGGTCGAGGCTCACCTGATCGAGCGCGACAAGCGGCCCGTAGCGGTGGACGAGATCTGCGACGCGGCCGACCGATGCGCCGCCGGCGCTCATCCGTTGCTCGAGCCGCTCAGATTGGCTGGCCATGCCGCGCTGCGATCGAGGCGGATATAGGCCATGCCCGGCGATCCCGCCTGAAGATCGGTCGCACGCGCGCCGGCTTGCGCGAGATCGAGGCGCACGCGCACGCGGAACATCAGCTTGTCGCGCTCGGATTTGGTCTCGACCGCCTTGGGCGTGAACTGCGCTTGCGGCGCGACGAACGTGACCTTGGCGGGAAGCGCGGTCGCCGGCATCGCGTCCAAAACGATTCGCGCCTCGGCGCCCGGCGCGACACGGCCCGCCTCGGCCGTCGGCAGGAACACGTCCATATAGAGATAGCCGGTATCGAGCATGGTGAAGACCTTGCCGCCCGCGCCCAGCACCTCGCCGGTATTGGCGAGGCGGTACTCGATGCGCCCCGCGCGCGGCGCGATCAGCGTGTTGTCCTTGATGTCGATGGCGATGCGATCGGCCGCCTGGCGCGCGGCCTCGAGCCCGTGCTCGGCCTGCGCCACGCGCGCGGTCGCGGCATTGAGTCCGGCTTGCGCCGCGTTCGCTTGCTGCTGGCGCTGATCGAATTGCTCCTTCGTCGCGAAGCCCTTGGGCAGGAG
>JBJKPV010000012.1:0-3424 GCA_046706015.1 Allostellaceae bacterium
GCGAGCAAACGCGTCAAGGCCGGCTTGTCGATCGCCATGGCCAGCGCGCGGCGCACGCGCTCGTCGGTCAAGGCCTTGACGCCGCTGCGCCCCGCCGCGTCGAAAGCGACATACATGAAGGCGCCGCCCTGGACGATGCTCATCGCGAAGCGCGGATTGCGCACCAGCCCCTCGGCCTGGGCGTAGGAGACTTGGATCATGTCGAGATCGCCGGCAAGAAGATGGGCGATGCGCGTGCCCTCCTCCGGCACCGGCCGGATGGTGATGCGGCCAATCGGCGCGCCTTGCTTTGCCGGATTGCCATGGCGGTAGAGCGGATTGCGCTCGAGCACGATGCCCTTGATGTCGTCGACCCGGACCGCGCGATATGGCCCGGTGCCGATCGGATGAAGGCCTTTTTCCTGCGGCGTCATCGCCTGATGCTGCGGCAGGATCGCGGTGACATAGGCGAAGCGCATCAGATCATAAGGCGTCGGCTCCTTGGCGATGACGCGCAGCTTATGAGGCCCCAACGCCTCGGCCTTGGCGATCCAGGACCAGTTCGCCTTGAAGCGCAACACGGTCTTGGGATCGGCGAGCCAGTTGAGCGTCGAAACCACGTCCGCCGCGGTGAAGGGCTTGCCGTCCTGCCATTTCACATCGTCGCGCAGGGTGAATTCGAGCGTGGTCGGCGCGACCCGCTTCCAGGATTTGGCGAGCAGCGGCTCGAACTTGCCGTGCCGAACGTCGTAAGAGACCAGATCGTCGTAGACCGCCTCGGATTCGAACACCGTGTCGGGCGACGGATCGTAGTAATAGCTGATGCCTTGGATCGGCTGAGCCGCGGCGAGCCGCAAGGTGTCGTCGGCCTTGTCCGCTTGTGCCGGCACCGCGAGAGAAGCCGTGAGCGCGGCGCCGAGCGCCGCCGACAAACCGATCCGCCATGCCATCGCGCTTCCTCCCCTGCCCTTGGTGATTTCGTTGCGTCCATGATCGACAAGCGCGGCGGCGAGCGCAAGCGCCGCTTCGATCAACCGCCCGACCAGACCAGTTCCTCGCCCGCTTGCTCGATCAGCTCGGGCCCGTCGGCACGAGAGGAATTGGCCGCGCGGTTCACCGGAAAGATCCGCAGCAGCGCATCGGGCGCGGGCACGAGCAGGGGGACGAGGCTTTCGGCTTCTTCGGCGGGATCGAGCCAGCGATCGTAAGAATCGGGCGCGAGCACGACCGGCATGCGGTGATGGAAAGGGCTCAAGAGATCATTCGCCGCGGTGGTGACGATGGTGAAGCTGTCGAGCGCGCCGGCGGGATCGTCGCGCTTGCCCCAGCGCTCCCAGATGCCGGCGAAGGCGAAGGGCGCGCCGTCGCGGCGCGTCACCAGATAAGGCTGCTTGCCGCGATCGCCCTCGCGCCATTGGTAATAGCCGTCGGCCGGCACGAGGCAGCGCCGACGGCGGAAGGCGCCGCGAAAGGCGGGCTTTTCCAGCAAGGTCTCGGCGCGCGCGTTGATGAGCGGCGCGCCAGCCTTCGGATCCTCGGCCCAGGGCGGCACCAGGCCCCAGCGCAGCGCGGCGATCGTGCGCTCACCCTTGGGCTCGCGGCGCTCGCGGATCACCGGCGCTTCCTGGGTCGGCGCGATGTTGTAGCGCGGCGCGAGATTGGGGTGCTCGACGAAGCGGAAGAGCGGGCGCAACTCCGACGCCGAGGATTTCAAGGTGTAACGCCCGCACATCGCTTTCCCGTCTCCTTTTGCTTATTCTAGCAAAATGACATCCGATCTGCGCGACCTGCTCCAAGCCGCCTGCGCCGCCGCGCGTGCCGCGCGCCCCGCCATTCTCGAGATCTATGCGCAGGATTTCGAAGTGCGGCGCAAGGAGGATGCGTCGCCCGTCACCGAGGCGGATGAGCGCAGCGAGCGCATCATCCTCGCCGCGCTCAAAGCAGCCGCGCCGGAAATCCCCGCGATCGCCGAGGAGCTCGCCGCGGCGCAGAACCTGCCGGCGCTCGGCCCGCGCTTCTGGCTGGTCGATCCGCTCGACGGCACCAAGGAGTTCGTCGCGAAGAACGGCGAGTTCTCGGTCAATATCGGCTTGGTCGAGGGGGAGCGCGTGGTGCTGGGCGTCATCCATGTGCCGGTGAGGAACGTGACCTATGCCGCGGCCGGGCCGGGCAGCGCCACGCGGCAGGAAGGCGACGCGGCGCCGGTGCCGATCCGCGCGCGGAAGGTGCCGAAGAGCGGCGCGGTGGTGGCGCATAGCCGCTCGCACGCCAATAGCCGGCGGCTCGATGCTTATCTGGCGACGCTCGATGCGCCGCAGCGGCGCATCTCGGGCAGCGCGGTGAAATTCTGTCTCGTCGCCGAGGGCTCGGCCGATCTCTATCCGCGCTTCGGTCCGACCATGGAGTGGGATACGGCCGCGGGCCAGGCCATCGTCGAGGCCGCCGGCGGGCGGGTCACGACCATGGACGGCGCGCCCTTACGCTACGCCAAGCCGGGCTTTCTCAATCCGGATTTCATCGTCCGCGGCGCCTGACGAAGACGGGCGCGGCACCTCGCCGGCGGCGCGCAGCAGCACTTCCTCGGCGAGCGCGATGATCTCGGCGGCAGCAGTGCTGGAGGGATCGTATTCGAGAATGCCGCTGCCTTCGTTGAGCGCGGCGGCGAGCGCGATGCGATTGCCGATCTGGGTCTCGGCCAGCGCAACGCCGAGCGAGCGATAGGCGTCGAGCATCGCGCCGGTGAGATTGGCGCGCGCGGGCACGCGGTTCAAAACCAGCAGCGCGCGCACCTTCTCGGCGCGGGCGAGATCCAAGGTCGGCCGCGTCGCCCAGAAATCCATCGGCGAAGGCTGCACCGGCACGAGCACGATCTTGCCGGCGCGCACCGCGATCCGCGCCTCGGTCTCGGCATGGGGCGGGCTGTCGATCACCACCACATCGTGATTGCGCGCCTGGCGCTCGACCTCGCCGGCGACGCGCCAGCCGCCCACCGCCACCGCCTCGATCGCCGCACCCGCGCCGCCCAGGCGCTCGTTGCGCACGCGGAACCAGGTCGAGAGGCTCGCCTGCGGATCGATGTCGATCACGGCGACGCTCTTGCCCTGGGAAGCCCAGGCGAGCGCGAGATGGATCGCCAAGGTGGTCTTGCCGGCGCCGCCCTTTTGCTGTGCGATGGTGATGACGGTGGCTGTCATGTTTGCCTCCGGTCGCAAAGAAAGACTATATCTCGCGCCGCAACCTCAACGCGAGCCTGACGTGACGAGTCGTTTGCCTGTCGCCGAAATCGAGCAAGCCGCCGCGCTTTTGCGCGCGGGGCGCCTGGTCGCCTTTCCGACCGAGACGGTCTATGGGCTGGGCGGCGATGCGACCAACGATGAAGCGGTCGCGGCGATCTTCGCCGCCAAGGGACGGCCGCGCTTCAACCCCTTGATCGTGCATCTCCTCA
>JBJKPV010000013.1:0-8827 GCA_046706015.1 Allostellaceae bacterium
AATTGTCCCTCGGGAAAGCTCGTGATCTGGCCCTGGAGCTGGCTCGCCGAATAGGCCGGCAGGCTCGGATAGGCGCGCGCCATCAGCGCGATGATCGCCTGGATATCAGGCAGGCGGGCCCGCCTTATCGTCAACTTCGTCGTGCTCAGCTCTTCCAAACTCATTGGCATCCTTCTTGGGCTGCGGCCGGTGGAGACCGCGCGGCGTCACGGTTCGAGACTAGCATGGCAAAAAAACGCCGCGCAGCAAGCGCGGCGCGAATCGCGTCACTCGTGCCGCTTTTATCCAGATTGAGTGCTAGCGAGTAAGCGACTAGCGTCGGCGCGCTGCCGCGCCGCTGGCATAACGCGGCCACGCCGGGTTGCGGGAACGGCGAAAAAGGCGCAGGGTCGAGGCCGTTCCGCTTGGTCTTGATTTGGTTGGTTCGTCATGAAGATGCTCGCCACCGGCGCGGCCGCCGCGCTCCTTTTCATCGCACCCGTCGCCACGCAAGCCGCCACGCCGCCTTCGGTCGCCCACGCGCTCGAGGCGGCGATCAAGGGACCGCAGCGAACGCCGGCCTATGTCGCGCGCGACAAATCACGCCACCCCGAAGAGACCTTGGAATTCTTCGGCATCCGTCCCGATATGCGAGTGATCGAGGTGCTGCCGGGCGGCGGCTGGTACACGGAAATCCTCGCACCTTTCCTGCGCGATCATGGCAAGCTGATCGAGGCGAGCTTTCCCGAGACGAGCGCCAACCCCTTCATTCGCCGCATGGCGGCGCGCTTCGCGCAAAAGCTGGCGGCCGATCCAGCGATCTATGATCGCGTCGCGCTCGAGCCTTTCGAGTTGCCCGATTACATGGCCCTGGGCGCGCCCGATTCCGCCGACATGGTGCTCACCTTTCGCAACATGCACGATCTCATCTTCGCCAATGTGCATGGCGCGACCACGGACGCGATCCTCGAGCGCTTCCTGCGCAGCGCCTATCAGGTGCTGAAGCCCGGCGGCGTTCTCGGCATCGTCGCCCATCGCGCCAATCCCGACATGCCGGCCGCCAAGAGCTACAAGCTCGGCCGCTTGCCCCAGGCCTTTCTCGTGCACGCGGCCGCGGAGGCGGGCTTCCGTCTCGCCGCCACCTCCGAGGCCAACGCCAATCCGAAGGATCCGCGGACCATGCCGGTGTGGTTTCTGGCGCCCTCCTTGCAAGGCGGCGAGAAGGACCGCGCTCATTACGCGAGCATCGGCGAAGCCGACAACATGACCCTCAAATTCGTCAAGCCCGCGCGCTAACGATCCGCGCGGCAGCGCGGAGGACCGCAAAGGACGCTCGTCTGGCGCCCGACCGGGCTTTCATTCGCGCCGTTCACGCCCGCAGCGACGCGCCCAAGAGATCAAGCAGCTCGCCCGTGCCCCGCTCGCGCGCTCCGGCATCGTCATAGCCGTCGAGAAAGGCACCCTGCTCCGTGACCATGAGCGCGGTACGGGAAGCGTCCTTTGCTTTGAGCTGCAATGTCGCCAGCGAGACCGAGATCTTCCGCTCGTTCAGGTGCATGACATAGCTGTAGACGATGCGCTCGGGCGCGACGATGTCGTGGTAGATCGCCTCGAAGCTCGAGACCACGCCGCCCGGCCAGCGTCCGCGCAAGGTCTCGCGGCCTCCGACGCGGAAATCCATCGCGCGGTCGAAGAGCTCCCCCGGCCCGGCGCCGCCGAACCATTTGCTCTTGGCCACCGGATCCGCAAACGCCTTGAAGACGCGCGCGATCGGCGCGTCATAGACGCGTTCGAGATGGAAGCTGGCATGAACGACCGAGCGCGGCGCGGCCGGATCGATCCGCGCCATCGCCTGCACATGCGGCTCGGCCGCGATGCGCGCGACCTCGGCCGCGAGCTTTTCCAAGGTTTGGCCCCATCCCTCGGGCGCGCCCGCGACCATCCACGCCGCGGCCGGATCGAGCACGGTGTAGCGCTGCACGACTTCGAGCTGCGTGCCGCCCGGCGCTTCGGCGAAATTCGCCTCGGTATAGGCGCCGAACAGCGCGTGGCCTTTGGCGTCCTCGATGCGCGCGTCGAAGACGAGCCGATCGACCGGCGCGAATTCGACGAAACTGCCGCGCAGCCAATGCTCCGTGCCGTCGGGACCGCGCATGCATAATTCGAAGACGCCGCCGACGCGCGGCTCCACCTGCACGTGCGGCACGGTGAAGCCGGTGGGCGCGAACCAGCGCTGTAGATGCTCTTGCCGGCTCCAGGCTTCGAACACAGTGGCGCGCGGCACGGGGAAAAAGCGCGAGAGCCGCAGCGGATTGCGGCTGACAGCGTTGCGGGATGCCTCATTCATGTCTCTCTCCTTCGCGCTTCATGGTTTCGAGATAATCGCCCAGCCGGTCGAGGCGCTGCGCCCATTCGGTCCGGCGCTGGTTGATCCATTGCTCGGCAAGGCTCAGCGCCTCGGGAATGATCTGGCAATTGCGCACGCGGCCGATCTTTTGCGAGCGCACCAGGCCCGCGCTTTCGAGCACGGCGAGATGCTGCATCACCGCGGGCAGCGACATGACCAGCGGCCGGGCCAATTCGCTGACCGAGGCCGGGCCTTGCGCCAGCCGTTCCACCATCGCGCGGCGCGTCGGATCGGCCAGGGCCTGAAAGGCGAGATCGAGACCGGTCTGTTGGTTAAGCATATGCTTTAGTATCATGCCTCGAATACTAAAGCAATAACTTTAGTGTTTGCCGCTAGCCCGCGCGGGCCTTGAAGCGCGGCCACGCCTTCGATTTGATGCGAAGTCCGGGACCGGAACATCCGGCCGTGAAACAAAGGGAGGAAAGCTGTCATGAGCGAGACCGCGAAGACCGCAGGCCAGCAGCGCGAGCCCGATGCGAACATCAAGGCGGCGCGGGCCGGATGGATGGTCCGCCTCACCGCGGGCGGCGTGCCGGTCACGGATTTCCTCGAAGTCGCTTATTCGATCGATCGCTGGGATGATTGGTGTCAGGCCTGGTGCGAGCGCGCCGCGGTCTATGAGAAGATCGGCCGCGCGTGCTTGGCGCAAAATCAGAATGCCGCGGCGGCGATGCATCTCGTCACCGCGGCGATCGAATATCACTTCGCCAAATTCTATTTCACCCATGACGTGGCGCAGATGAAGGCCGCGCATATGAAGGCGGTCGAGTGCCGCACCTTGGCGCTGCCGCATCTCTCGCCGCCGGGCGAGCGCGTCGCCATTCCCTTCGAGGGCAAATATCTCTACGGCAATCTCAGAAAACCCTTAAGCGCCGCCGGCAAACAAGCCCTGATCCTCATCATCTCCGGCATGGATTCGACCAAGGAAGAACAGCACAATTACGAGCAGCTCTTCCTCGAGCGCGGCATCGCCACCTTGTCCTTCGACGGGCCGGGCCAGGGCGAGGCCGAATATGACTGGCCCATAAGGCACAGCTTCGAGGAACCGGTCGGCGCCGTCATCGACTGGGTCGAAAAGCGCATCGATCTCGACGGCGCCCGCGTCGGCATCTCGGGCTCGTCGATGGGCGGCTATTACGCGCCCCGCGCGGCCGCTTTCGAGAAGCGCGTCAGGGCCGCGATCGCCAATAGCGGCGCCTACAGCGTCATCGACAATTTCGACCAGCGCCCGCCGACCTTGAAGGACGCCTACAGGCTGCGCACCCATTCGAAGACGGTCGAGGAAGCACGCGAGAAGACGCGGCCCTTCGATCTGACCGGCGTCGCCTCGCGTATCACCTGCCCGATCTTCATCATCGCCGGCAAGGAGGACCGCATCACGCGCTGGACCGACGCCGAGCGCGTCGCCAAGGAGGTCAAAGGACCTTGCGTCTTCGTCGCGCTCGAAGGCGGCATCCATGTCGGCCACAATCGGGGGCATTTGTGGCGCACGCAATGCGCCGATTGGATGGCCGAGCAGCTCGGCGTGCCGAAACGGTGAGGCTTCGGGCCGCGGCGGCGCTTGCTATCGCCGCTGCGACCATGCATTTTGTAACGAGAAGACGCGGCATCCGGGCCGGTACTGGCTGACGCGGCGGTGAAAAATGTCCAGGGAGGAATGAGGATGATCAGGTTCAGGCATGTTGTTGCGGCGGCCGCGTTGTTGGCCTTGGCCGCGCCCGCGGCCAGCGCCGCCGAGATGCAGACGGTCTCGGTGCAGCTGGTGCGCAGCATCGCGCAGGCGCCCTTCTATATCGCGGTCGCCAAGGGCTACTTTACGCAAGAGGGCATCAAGATCGATTCCGGCGATGTGCGCAGCGCGCTCGACACGATCGCGCCGCTCGCGACCGGCCGGCTCGATGTCAGCATCGGCGCGGCGACCGCGGGCTTCTTCAACGCCGCGCATCAGGGCTTCGATCTGCGCGTCGTCGCGGCGATGGGCATCCAGGGGCCGGTGATGGCAACGCAGCCGGTGGTCCGCACGGCACTTTATGACAAGGGCACGATTCGCAGCGGCAAGGATTATCGCGGTCACAAGGTGGCGATCAATGCGCCGGGCGACGTCACCCAGTATTTCCTGACCCTCATCGCCCGCAAATACCACATGACCTTGAAGGATATGGACGTGACACCGCTGCGCTTCGCCCAGCAGCTCGTCGCGTTCAAGAACGGCGCCATCGATGTCGGCTTCCTCCCCGAGCCGCTCTCGACCGCGGCACAGATGTCGGGCTCGGTGAAGCTCAACAAGGCCGATGACGGCATCGGTGAGGGCACGGTCACGACCTTCGTCTTCTATGGCACCAAGTTCATGCACGACAAGCCAAAGCTGGCACTCGGCTTCATGCGTGCCCTGCTCCGCGGCGCCCGCGATGCGCAAGGCACCGAGTACCTGAAGAATCCGCAGATCGCCGAATCGATCGCCAAGCAGACGGGCCTGAAGGTCGCGGCTGTCGAGCATTCGACGCCCTACTACATCGATCCCAGCCTCGATATCGGCAAATACGAGAAGGGATTGCGCGAGCAGGAAGCGATCCATCGTGAGAACGGCAACATCAACTATAAGGGCGATATCGATTTCTCGAAGGTGATCGACGCCAAGATCGTGCACGAGGCTGCGGCGAGCCTCGACAAGAAATAAGCGTCGCGCAACGATTTCGCGTCGTCATTGCGAGCCCCTAGACCATGATCGCGTGAAACGGAATCGGCTTCGAGTCCGTTTCACGCGTGAATCATGGTCTAAGTTTTTGAATCGAGAGCAAGATTCACGCGCCAAATGGGAACGGACGTTTCCATTTGGCGCGATCTTGCTCTAAGGGCGAAGCAATCCATTGGCTTGATTGCGGTGGATTGCTTCGTCGCGGCGCTCGCGCGCCGCTTCTCGCAATGACATCCACAGAGCGGTCCGGGCGGCGAGCGCCCGCGCCTCACACGACTTGAATCTCGCTTCGCATGACGGCGCGGCGCTTGGTTTGCGCCGCGCCTATGCTACGCTTTGCTACGCGGCTAGCGCCGCGCGCGTTCGACCTCGTCCTTCAGATGGTCCCAGATGCCATAGACGATCTCGCCATAGCGCGGATCGTGACGCAGCTCGAGCACGTTGCGCGGGCGCTCCAGCGGCACGTCGATGATGGTCTTGGTGCGCCCGGGGCTCGCCGTCATCACCATGATCTTGTCGCCCAAGGTCACCGCCTCGTCGACGCTGTGGGTGATGAAGACGACGGTCTTCTTGTCCGCCTCCCAGATCCGCAACAGCTCCTGTTGCAAAATGGTCTTGTTCTGCTCGTCGAGCGCGGAGAAGGGCTCGTCCATCAGCAGGATCTCGGGGTTGTTGGCGAAAGCGCGCGCGATCGAGACGCGCTGGCGCATGCCGCCCGAGAGCTGATGCCGATAATGGCGCGCGAAGCGGGCAAGACCCGTGCGATCGAGCCAATGCCCGACCGACTGGTCGATCTCCGCTTTGGGCGCGTGGCGCATGCGCAGCCCATAGGCGGCGTTCTCCCACACCGTCATCCACGGGAAGATCGAATCGCCCTGGAATACCATCGAGTAATGCGGCGGCCCCTGCGCCGGGTCGGCAAGCTCGACCGTGCCGCTCGTCACCTGCTCGAGCCCGCCCAGGATGCGCAACAGCGTGGTCTTGCCGCAACCCGACGGGCCGACGATGACGAAGAACGTGCCTTCGGCAATCTCGATCGAGACGTCGTCGATGGCGCGCAGCGATCCGAAATTCTTGTAGAGGTTGCGGATGCGGATCTTGGGGTGCGTCGCCGCCGCCCGCGCCGCGTCCCGCTCGGTCAGGAGTCCGTCTTCCACGGGATCAGCCACCGCTCCAATTCGTTGAGGACCAAGGTCATGACGAAGCCGATGATCGCGATCATGAACAGACCGACATACATCTTCTCGACCGAGAAAGTCTCCCATGCGCTCCAGATCATGTAGCCGAGCCCGCTCTTGGCGCCCATCATCTCGGCGATCGCGATCAGGATGAGGCCGAGCCCCGCACCGAGCTTGACGCCGGTCATGATGAAGGGCAGCGCGCCGGGCAAAGCGATGGTGCGGAACGTGTTCCACCGTCCCGCCTTGAAGCTGGTGCCGACATCGAGATAGATGCGGCTGATCTGCAGCACGCCGGCGGTCGCGTTGATGGCGATCGGATAGAAGACGCCGATCGCGACCATCACCACCTTCGACATCTCGCCCAGCCCGAAGATCAGCAGGATGAGCGGCAGGATCGCGCTCTTCGGGATGGGATATGTCGCGGCGACGAGCGGATCGACGACGGCGCGCACCGGCCGCGAGATGCCCATGACGATGCCGAGGATGAGCGCCGGCACCCCGCCCATGAGAAAGCCGAGGATCAGCCGCTGGAGACTGATCTCGGTGTTGGCGAGGAGTTCGCCCGATTGCGCCGAGGCGAAGAGCGCCGAGATGATGCTGCTCGGTGCCGGGAAGAAACGCACGTCGATGAGGTTCAGCCGCGCCGCGATCTCCCAGGCGCCGAGCAACCCCAGAGGCGAGGCGATACTGAGAATAATGTCGCGGCGCTTGGCAGCGACCCGCCTGCGTTCGCTGACATCCTCGATGGCGACGGCACTCATGCCCTTCTCCCCGCTCCGACGCAACGCCTAGTGGTCGGATTCCGACATTTGCCTCCCCGAGCCGCGCGCACCCGAGCAAATGTCGGAATCCAAAGGACCACTAGCAACCATTTGTTTCTAGTGGAGCTTTTGAATTTGACATTTGAGCACGAGCCTAGCCGCAACCGGGACTCAAATGTCAAATTCGCTCCACTAGTCCCGTCTTGCGCGGAATTGCCACGATCTGCGGGCGGTTATAGCGGGTTCAGGCGGGCGAGGCCATACCCGGCGCTACTCGGCGAAGATGACGAAGCGCTTGTCGAGCAGCGCATTCGCGTCCATGTGTTGCTTGATCATTCCGACGGATTCGTACCAGTCGAGCACGCCCTGGAGATCCTTGAGGACGATGCGGTCCTGCGGATCGAAATAGCCGATCCCGCGGGCGACCGTCGCGGGCTTTTCGCCCAGCTTCTTCGCCACGATATCGATCAGCTCCGGAGCGTTGGGCTGGTCCTTGCGCGCGCCCTTGGCGTCGACGAAGCCCGAATCCCACACGGCGCCGCCCTTGCGGAACGCCTTCAAGAAGCGCCGCACGATGTCGGGATGGTTCTTCGCCATCGCGGCCGTGGTGAAGGTAACGGTGCTCTGGCCGCCGCCGAGTTCGTCCGCGACCCAGCCGAGCAGCTTGGCGTCGCCGCGCCCGATCAGCGGATAGATATTGGCGACGGTCTGCACGCCGACATCGATCTGCCCGCCCTTCAAGGCCGAGGCGACATTCGGGTTCGATTGCAGCGGCAGGACGCGGACCTCTTTCAGCCCGATGCCGTATTTCTCGAGGATGCGCGCGAGATCGTATTCGAGCGGCGTGCCGAGCTGGGTGATGCCGACGGAATGGCCCTTCAAGTCCTTGAAGGAATGAAGGCCGGCGGCATAGGCCTGGTTCGAGACGAGGAAGCCGATGGTCTGAAAGCCCGGCCGCTCCCACCCGCCCGCCGCGATGATCCGCAGCTTGCCGCTAAAGGCGAGATTGCAGAAGGCCGCGGTCAAGGCGGTCGAGCCGAAATCGATATCGCCCGCGGCGGCGGCGACGGCGATCGGCGCGGCCGAATGGAACAGCGTCAGCTTCGCGTCGAGCCCCTCATCCTTGAAAAACCCTTTGGCTTCGGCGACGAAGGCCGAGGCGCCGCCTTGCGAATGGACGACGCCGACGCGGATCGCATCGGCCGCCTTGCCTTGGCTGGCGCCAAGCCCGAGAGCAAGCAGCGCCGCGGCCGTGATGACGATCGCGCGCGCAGTGAAACGTCGTGGCGTGGTGATGGGGCCCATGCTCCGATCCTCCCTGAATTCGCTTATTCCCCCTGGCGCCTCATCGCGCCCTTGGCCGCGAGTTTAAGCTGTGCGCGCCGCGCGTGCCAAGCACCGCGGGAGGGTAAGACGAAGCGCCGCGTGTCGTAGTCTCAGTCCGCGGGAGCCATTTCGCGCGCGGGCTGGGCTGGGTGATCGTGCTTCTTCAATCGCGCGCGGATGTGCTGCGCGAGCATTTCGGCATGGGTGGTGATGCAGGTGGAATGCTCGCCCGGGATGACGGCGAAGGCGACGTCCGGGGCGAGGTTGCGCCAGGGGGTACAGGCGTAGTCGAGGCTGCGCGCATGCGATTGCGCGACGAGGCATAAGAGCGGCGCCGCGATCCGGGCCGGAAGATAGCGCGCCATCGCGCGATGATAATCGCGCATCAGCGCGACATAGCGCTGGGCCGACTCTTGGTCTTCCTCCTCGATCCGCACCGCCACCGCGCCGAGGCTGTCATCGGGCTTGGCGCCCGCAC
>JBJKPV010000014.1:0-7697 GCA_046706015.1 Allostellaceae bacterium
GGCTGATGCTGCGCGAAGGCATCCTCAAGGAGAACATCGACGGCGAAGCGCTGATCTGGGCGCACACGCGCCTCCTCGGTCGCACCGAGCAGCGGGGCATCCTGATGGTGATCTCCGACGGCGCGCCGGTCGACGATTCGACCTTGTCGGTCAATCCCGGCAATTACCTCGAGCGCCATCTCCGCGAGGTGATCGCCGAGATCGAGCATAATTCGCCGGTGAAACTTGTGGCCATCGGCATCGGCCACGATGTCACGCGCTATTATCGCCGCGCCGTCACCATCGTCGACGCCGAGCAATTGGGCGGCGCGATGCTCGACAAGCTTGCCGAATTGTTCGAGGAAGACGGCGACACGCGCATCGCGCGATCGCTGCGCCGCGTGTCTTAAGCCGAATTTGTCGGGTCTCGCCCGGCGCTCGCGGGCGGGCGGGTCTTAATGCAGCGGCGGATCGCCGGTGAGGCCGTCGCCGCTTTGCGCGGTGCGGGTCAAGACCGCCGCCAGATCACGCCAGCCATAAGCGATGGCGTCGACCGGCTGGCCGCCGACGGGGATCGGCCGGTGCATGATTTGCTGCCCGCCCAGCCTCTCGTAAAAGAAGCGGGCGGGATTGGCGCGCACCACCCAGACGAGCGCCGAGGCGTGTCCGGTGCTGACCAGCCGCTGGAACAGCGCCAGCAAAAGGGCGCGGCCGAGACCCTGACCCTGGCGGTCAGGCGTGACGTAGAGCGTATAGACCTCGCCCGCGAATCGGATCGTGTTGTCGCGCTGCGTGCCGCAATTGCCGAAGCCGATGACGTTGCCGGCCGATTGCCCGACCCAAACATCCTCAGGCCGGTGACGCAGGAAGCTGGCCCAGGACGAGGTCTGGCGCCGTTCCGACATGCTGAGCAGCACGCGGTCGGGCAGCATTCCGGCATAGGTCGTACGCCAAGTGTCGACCTCGATCCGGGCGATCGCCTTTGCGTCTTCGAGCCGCGCGGGCCTGATCGCGCTCATGGGGCCTCCCTCGCTGACCGCTTCATCATAGACCGACGCCGCGCGATTGCGAAAATTTTTTGTCGCTGCTGTGACCGAGCGCCGCGCGCTATTGCATTGCCGACACGGCCGACGCGCTCTCGCGGCGCAGGCATGGCGCCGGCTGCCATTCCGGCGCGCCACGGCTTGGCAGAGTGGCGCGAGTTTGGTTATGGTGGGCCATGTTTCGACTCGCTTCCTTCTGCTTGGCGCTGTGCCTCGCGGCGGCGCCTTTGGCCGTATCCGTTGCCGCGCCCGCCAAGCCCGCCTCGGACGATGCTAAGCCCAAACTCCTCGGCAGCGACAAAGATTGGTCCGCCTATGTTGCGGGGCCGAAGAGCAATCTCGTCTGCTATCTCGTCGGCCATCCGGGAAAAAGCCTGCCCGCGAAGGTGAAGCGTGGTCGCATCGCGCTTCAGGTCACGAATCGGCCGGCGGACAAGGCGTTCAGCGTCGTCAGCTTCGAGCTCGGCTATACCGCCAAGCCGGGATCGAGCGCCGATCTCGATATCGACGGCAAGAAATTCACGCTATTCACCAACAAGGACGCAGCCTGGAATCGCGATGCGGCCGGCGACCGCATGGTGACGTCGACCTTGGCCTTGGGGCACCACGCGGTCCTCAAAGCGGTCTCGGATCACGGCACGACGACCACCGACACTTATGATCTCTCCGGCTTCACTCACGCACTGCTGCTCGTGGACAAAGCCTGCCATGTCAAGCGCTGACGCAATCGTGACGCCGCCAGCGGCCGCGCTTGGCACACCCAGCGTCCCGTCCCGCCGCAACCTGATCGGCTTGAGCCGCGAGGAGCTTGCCGCCGAGATGGCCGGTTTCGGCGCGGCGCCCTTTCGCGCGCGCCAGCTCTGGCACTGGATATACCATCGCGGCGCCGTCGATTTCGCGGCGATGACCTCGCTCGCCAAATCCTTTCGCGCGGATCTCGCCGAGCGCTATGTGCTGACACGGCCCATCGAGGCGCAGGCGCAGCTTTCGTCGGACGGCACGCGCAAATGGCTGCTGCGCTTCGCCGACGGGCAGGAAGCCGAATGCGTCCATATTCCCGAGGAGGATCGCGGCACGCTTTGCGTCTCCTCGCAAGTCGGCTGCACGCTCACCTGCAAATTCTGCCATACCGGCACGCAGCGGCTGGTACCCAATCTCGACGCCGCGGAGATCGTCAGTCAGGTAATGCTGGCGCGCGACGCGCTCGGCGAATGGCCCTCGCCGCAGGACGATCGCCAGCTCACCAACATCGTCATGATGGGCATGGGCGAGCCGCTTTACAATTACGACAATGTCGCGAAGGCACTGAAGATCGTCATGGACGGCGAGGGGCTCTCGGTGTCGCGCCGCAAGATCACCTTGTCGACGGCCGGCGTCGTGCCGATGATTGCGCGCTGCGGCGCCGAGCTCGGCGTCAATCTCGCGATCTCGCTCCACGCCGTCACCGACGAATTGCGCGACGTGCTCGTCCTGCTCAACAAGAAATATCCGATCGCCGAGCTCTTGGCCGCGTGCCGCACCTATCCGGGCTTGAGCAATGCACGGCGCATCACCTTCGAATATGTGATGCTGAAAGGCGTGAACGATACGCCGGCCGAGGCGCGCGAGCTGGTGCGTCTCCTCGCCGGGATCCCGGCCAAGGTCAATCTCATTCCGTTCAATTCCTGGCCCGGCGCGCCCTTCGAATGCTCGACCGACGCGGCGATCGTCGCTTTCGGCGATTTCGTCACCGCGGCGGGCTATGCCTCGCCGGTGCGGACGCCGCGCGGCCGCGACATCCTCGCCGCTTGCGGCCAGCTCAAATCCGCGAGCGAGAAACTGAAGAAAAGCCGGCACCTCCCCGACGCGGCGCCCGCGTGACCGCGTCGCTCCGGCTTTAGAGGATATCGAGGATCTTCTCGGCCGGCCGGCCGAGCACGGCCTTGCCGCCCTTCACGGCGATCGGCCGCTCGATCGCGATCGGATGCTTCACCATGCCGGCGATGATGGAATCGTCGCCGAGCGCCGGCTTGTCGAGCCCGGCTTCCTTCGCCTCTTTCTTGCGCAAGAGCTCGCGCGGCTTCATCCCCAGCATCTTGAGGATGTGCTTCAGTTGGGCGGCCGAGAACGGCGTCTTCAGATACTCGATCACCTCGGGCTCGACGCCCTCCTTGCGCAAGAGCGCCAGAGCCGTGCGCGAGGTATGGCAGCGCGGGTTATGGTAAAAGGTGATGTTCATGAAGTGCCTCTCCCCGCCCGGCTTGTGGACGCGGTGGCGCTATGTTAATTCCCGGCCGAAGTGGAAGGAAAGGTCGCTTGATGAGCGGTGAGGTCAAGAAGGTCGTGCTGGCCTATTCGGGTGGGCTCGATACGTCGGTCATTCTGCGCTGGCTGCAGGAGACCTATCACTGCGAGGTCGTGACCTTCACAGCCGATATCGGCCAGGGCGAGGAGCTGGCGCCGGCGCGCAAGAAGGCCGAGCAGATGGGGGTGAAGGAGATCTTCGTCGACGATCTGCGCGAGGAATTCGTGCGCGATTTCGTCTTCCCGATGTTCCGCGCCAACGCGCTATATGAGGGCCAATACCTCCTTGGCACGTCGATCGCGCGGCCCTTGATCGCCAAGCGTCAGATCGAGATCGCGAACGAGGTCGGTGCCGACGCGGTCGCGCATGGCGCTACCGGCAAGGGCAACGATCAGCTTCGCTTCGAGCTCAGCTATTACGCGTTGAAGCCCGACATCAAGGTGATCGCGCCGTGGCGCGAATGGGCGCTCAATTCGCGCACCAAGCTGATCGAATACGCGGAAAAGCATCAAATCCCGATCGCCAAGGACAAGCGCGGCGAGGCGCCGTTCTCGACCGACGCGAACCTTTTGCACATCTCGGCCGAGGGCAAGATGCTCGAGGATCCGTGGATCGAGCCCGAAGAGTTGGTCTATAGCCGCAGCGTCGCGCCCGAGGCTGCGCCCGACCAGCCGGACTATGTCGAGATCGAGTTCGCGCGCGGCGACGCGGTGGCGGTCGACGGCGTGCGACTTTCACCGGCGAAGCTTTTGGCGAAGCTCAACGAGCTCGGCGGCAAGCACGGCATCGGCCGGCTCGATCTGGTCGAGAACCGCTTCGTCGGCATGAAGTCGCGCGGCGTCTATGAGACGCCCGGCGGGACCATCCTCCAGGCCGCGCATCGCGGCGTCGAGAGTCTCACCCTCGACCGCGGTGCTGCCCATCTCAAGGACGAGATCATGCCGCGCTATGCCGAGCTGATCTA
Organism: Allostellaceae bacterium; assembly: GCA_046706015.1. Taxonomy (GTDB): domain Bacteria; phylum Pseudomonadota; class Alphaproteobacteria; order ATCC43930; family CGMCC-115725; genus CAIKMD01. The sequence continues at coordinate 4,271 of JBJKPV010000014.1, forward strand.
TAACGGCTTCTGGTTCGCGCCCGAGCGCGAGATGCTCCAGGCGCTGATCGACAAGAGCCAAGAGAATGTCGAGGGTACGGTGCGGTTGAAGCTCTACAAGGGGACGGCACGCGTGGTCGGGCGCAAATCGCCGAAGTCACTCTATAGCCTCGCCCATGTGACCTTCGAGGCCGATCAGGTCTACGATCAGCGCGATGCCGCCGGCTTCATCAAGCTCAATGCCTTGCGTCTGCGCCTGACCGCACGCAACAAGAAGTAGTGCACTAAGCGCGTGAGGGCGTGCGATCACGATCCTGTCACAGCCTCGCGGCGACAAATCCGCTGTGATGCCGCTTTCCAGCCATAATCGCCAACCATCCTCCTTGCCAGCATCCACAGCGAAAGGAGTGGAAGGATGAATACGCGCGTTGCAGTTGCTCTCTTCGCTATTGCCGTTGCCTTGGCAGGCTGCGGCACGACGCCGGGCGATCGTGGCCTCAGCGGAGCCGGTATCGGTGCGGCGGGCGGTGCGGTGATCGGCGCCATGGTCGGCGCGCCTCTGGCGGGCGCCGCGATCGGTGCCGGCGCCGGCGCCGCGGTCGGCGCTGCCAGCTCACCCTCCGCGATCGATCTCGGCAAGCCGGTCTGGGAGCGCTGACCAGCCTTCAAGCTCAATGAATCTGGGCCTTTCGGGGCGTCGCGCTCCGGAAGGCCCTCCGTTTCTTTTGTTCTTTTGCCGCCGCGATTATGTGGTGGGCTTCACGGGAGGAGTCCTTTGATGTCGCATCGCCGCGCCTTTTTGTCTCTTTTCAGCATCCTTGCGGGCAGTGCCGCCTTGGCCGGTTGCTCGAACTGGGATTTCAGCCCGCCGATCCACGGCAATTTCATGACCGAGCCGCTCAACAGCGACCGGGTCGCGGCAGCGACGCCGCCCGCGGGCGGCAACTTCATCCAGGAAACGGCGCATGACTATGCCGGTCTTTCTGCTTTGCTGCGGCGGCAGGGTGATCTCGCCGACGCAGATTATTTCGCGCGCAAGGGCTTGAAGGCCGCGCATGGCGCGCTGGTGCCGCCCGAGGTCAATAACAACTGGGCGATTCCGTTGGAGGAGCCTTTCGGTTTCCGCACCAAGATGGCCGAGGCACGCAAACGTCTCGTCGCCGATCTCGACAATGGCGGCCGCGATCGTTTCCCTTCGCTCGCGGCACGGTCGCAGGTCTCCTACGATTGCTGGCTCGAGCGCACCGAGGATGATTGGGCGCGCGAGGCCGATGGCGCTTGCCACAAAGATTTCTTGGCCACGATCGCGGCGCTCGAGCGCAACCTCACCGGGCCCAAGGCCGCCACGCCCGCGCCGGTCAAGGTGCCGGAAGAGCATCACTACAGCGTCTATTTCGATTTCAACCGCGCGAATTTGAGCGCGGAGGCGCGGAAGGTGGTGGACGAGGTCGCCGGCGCGGCCAAGAACGATCATGCCGTCCATGTCCGGATCGTCGGCAAGGCCGATCTGGTCGGGACCGATCCGTACAATATGGCGCTGTCGCATCGCCGCGCCGACGCCGTGCGGGCGGCGCTGATCGCCGACGGCATTGCCGCGAACCGTATTGCCGACAGCTGGGTCGGCTTCCATGAGCCGCCGGTGCCGACTGCGCCGGGCGTGCGCGAGCCGCGCAATCGCGTGGTCGAGGTGACGATCGAGTAAGCGTGCGCTTACCGCGCTTTATAAGGCCGGCTCGGCCAAGCCCCGCCGGCGGCACGCGGCGATGAGCGTATTGCGCAAGAGGCACGCAATCGTCATCGGCCCGACGCCGCCGGGCACGGGCGTGATCGCGCCGGCGATGCCCTGAGCCTCGGCGAAGGCGACGTCGCCTAAAAGCCGCGGCTTACCGTCGGCCCCTGTGACGCGGGTGATGCCGACGTCGATCACCGCCGCGCCGGGCTTGATCCAGCTGCCGCGCACGAGTTCGGGACGGCCCACCGCCGCGACCAGGATATCGGCGCGGCGGGCGAGGGCGGCGAGGTCGCGGCTGTGCGAGTGCGCCACCGTAACGGTGCAGTTCTCGGCCAGCAGCAGCGCCGCCATCGGCTTGCCGACGATGTTGGAGCGGCCGAGCACCACCGCCTCGGCGCCGGCAAGGCTCGGCAGCGCGTCGCGCAGCAGGAGGATGCAGCCATAGGGCGTGCAGGGCGCCAAGGTCTTGCCGCCGGTCCAGAGCCGCCCGACGCTCAAGGCGTGGAACCCGTCGACATCCTTCATCGGATCGATCGCCTCGAGCACGCGCCGCGCGTCGATATGCGCGGGCAGCGGAAGCTGAACCAGAATGCCGTCGATCCGGTCGTCGCAATTAAGCTTCGCGATCACGCCGAGGAGCTCGGCCTCGGCGACATTGTGCGGCAGCCGCTGCTCGAGGCTGGTGAGGCCGGCGCCGCTCAGCGCCTTTGCCTTGCTGCGGACATAGATCTCGCTCGCCGGGTCGTTGCCGACGAGGATCGCGCAGAGCGTCGGCACGACGGATTGACGCGCCCTCAGCGCCGCGGCCGCTGTGGCGACCGCCGCGCGCAACGCGGCCGCGCGCGCCTTGCCGTCGATCAGCCTGGTTTCGGTCATGCCTGCAATCTCTTTGCGATCGCCGCTGCGAGCAGCGCCGGATCGCCCGTGATCGCGATCGTCTTGGTCCGGCTGCTGGCGCCGCCAATGACCGCCAGATCGCCCGGCTTCAGCCCGAAATGCGCGGCCAGCAGATGCAGCAGCGCCGCATTCGCCCTTCCATCGACGGGCGGCGCGGTCACCGCCGCTTTGAGTGCCCAGCCGCCATGGCCATCCGCCACCACGCCGGCGATGCGCTCGGACGCGGCCTTGGGCGTCAAGCGCACGGCCAAGCGGAGGCCGTCGCGCGCGGCGCTGAAGGGCCTCCCCTCGATCATCGCGGCGCTCAATAGCGCATGAGCGATAATTCGAGGCCGGTGAGCCACATCTCGATCAGCCAGATGATCAGCAGCAGGATCACCGGCGTGATGTCGAGCCCGCCGAGATTGGGCACGAAGCGCCGGATCGGGCGCAAGGCCGGCTCGGTCGCGCGATAGAGGAAGTCGAGGATCATCGCCACGGGCCGGCTGTAAGTGTTAAGGACGTTGAACGCGATCAGCCAGCTCGCCACCGCCTGGATGATGACCAGCCACCAATAAATATCGAGAAGGGCGATCAGAACGCGAATGACCGGCCCGATGAACAAACCCATGGCTTGGCGAACCCCCGATGAAGCGGCGCGCTGAGCCTACCGGCAGGATTCCAGCGGTGCAAGCGCCGGAGCCTTGACAGGCACCGCCACTGCTGCCCATGATCCGCGCCCGAACCGGGGCCGTAGCTCAGTTGGGAGAGCGCGACGTTCGCAATGTCGAGGTCAGGGGTTCGATCCCCCTCGGCTCCACCAATTTTCCCGACATCCGA
>JBJKPV010000015.1:0-8869 GCA_046706015.1 Allostellaceae bacterium
CGCCGCCGGCCCTCGTCGAAAAGATCGCCATGCCCAAGCTGCTGATGGTCGATGAGATGACGCCGGAGAACATCAAGGATCTGCAAAACCTGTTCGACTTCAACGTCGCACACCACATCTTCACCGGTCATATCGATGTGGCGAAATATCTGGTCACCTTGGACAAGAAGTGAGCGCACCGCACGTCCGTGACGCGGCCGCGCCGCGGCCAAGCCTGGCGCGCACCCTGTGGCGCCTCGGCTTTCCGCGCGTGCGGCCGCTCTTGGGCGTGACCGTGCTGCTTGTCGGCTGGTGGCTCACCGCCCAATTTCAGCTCATCGATCCGGTGCTGTTGCCGACGCCCCTGCTCGCCATCACGAACCTCGTCGACGCGCTCGAGCCAGCCCCCCAGTTGCAAGATCTCTACAAGACGATCTACCGCACCGTCGTCTCGTTCCTTATCGGCAGCGGCATCGCCATTCCCCTGGGCGTGATGCTCGGCTCGACCGAGGGCGTCTATCGCTCGGTCGAATTCCCGATCGAGTTCTTCCGCGCCACGCCCGCCTCCGCGCTCTTCCCGCTCTTTCTCGTTCTCTTCGGCGTGGGCGACACGACCAAAATCGCGGTCGGCGCCTTTGGCGCCGCGATCGTCATCCTCTTCAACGTCGCCTATGGCGTGATCAACGCGCGCAAGACCCGCGTGCTGGCCGCCCGTGTCATGGGCGCCGGATTCTGGCGCACCTTGATCGACGTCTATCTTTGGGAATCGCTGCCGCAAACCCTCGTCGGCATGCGCAACGGCGTCTCCATCCCCCTGGTGGTCATCAGCGGCCCCGAGAAGTTCGTCGGCTCTACCGACGGGCTCGGCAACCGGCTCTATCAAGCTCAGATGATGCTCGACGCACCGATGATGTACGCGACCATCTTCTTGACCGGCGCGCTCGGCTACGGGCTCAACTGGATCTTCGTGCTGGTCGGGCGCAACTTCGTGCATTGGAGCGGCAAGTAGCCGCTCAACTGCCGCGCACCTCGCGCTGAAACACGTCGAGACAATGGCGCTTCACTTCGACGAAGCGCGGATCCGACAGGGTCTCGGCATGACGCGGCCGCTCGACCGGCACCTCGATCCAGGCCGCGATCCGCGCTGGCCGCCGCGTCAGCAGCAGCACCCTGTCGGCGAGATAGACGGCCTCCTCGAGATCATGCGAGACCAGCACCATGGTCGTGCCGGTGTCCATGAAGAGGCGCTGCAACTGCTCGCGCATGAAGAGCGTCATCTCGTAATCGAGCGCCGAGAAAGGCTCGTCGAGGAAGAGAACCTCGGGATCGACGATGAGCGCGCGCATGATCGAGACCAGCTGTTGCTGCCCGCCCGATAGCTCATAGGGATAGCGCTTCAAGTCGATCGAGACGCCCAGATGGGCCGCCAGCCGCTCGACCCGCCGCCGCCGCTCGCCCGCTTCGAGCCCCATCAGCTTCAAGGGATATTCGATATTGGAAAACGAGCTGAGCCAGGGAAACAGCGCCTCGCGATAATTCTGGAAGACATAGCCGATCTTGGTCTCGGCCAGGGTCTTGCCGCCGAACAGGATCTCGCCCGCATCGGGCGGGATGAGACCGGCGATGATGTTGATGAGGGTCGACTTGCCGCAGCCATTGGGGCCGAAGATCGAGACGAACCGCCCGCGCGGAATGTCGAGGTCGAAGCCGCGATAGATGGTCGAGCCCTGGAACGACTTGGCGAGGCGGCGGACGGTGATCTGCGCCGCCGCAGCCTGCGATGGCGCGAGCGCGACCTCGCTCATCGCGGCCACGAGCTTGCGGTGCGCCCGGCCAGGGCCTTGCCGAGCTTCGGCTTCGGCCGAATGGGATCAATCGCGCCAGCGGCGCAACCGCAAACCTGGCTGGAGGCGAAAACCGCGGCGCGGATAAGGAAGGCGGAGAGGTCGCTGCGAGACATGGCTATCACGAGCATTAAAGCGCTGTCGTGACGGCAAAGCAAAGCGTAATCGATTGTCGGCCCACTCGGCTCCGCGGGCAAAGCCTGCCAGGCGATCTTGTTCTCAGGGCGACAACGCTTCGAGGACCTGCTGCTTGGTCTCGATCCCCATCCCGTAGAGGACCGCCGCACCGATCAGGCCTACGATCCCGAACATCGCGAAGACGGTATGGATGCCGAGACCGGCCGCGAGCAGCGCGCCGACGGTAGCGGGGGCGACAACGGCGGCAAGGCGAAGCATGCTGCTGCCGACCGCCACCCCGAAGCCGCGCATCCGGGTCGGATAGAGCTCCGAGGTATAGGTGAAGAGGATTGTCGTGCAGAGCGCCGTCCCAACGCTCTGCACGAGACCGATGCCGAATAGAACTTGCCACACGGTGGTGTGCCAGTGGTAAACGACGAAGGCGCCGCCGCACCCGGCGACGGCCATCGCCAGGAAGCCGACGACGAAAATCGGTTTCCGTCCGACGCGATCGACGACAAGCGCACCGAGATACATCGTCGCCATCTGCACGATCCACGGAACGATGGACAGCGCGACCGCGTCGTTCACGGGCAAGCCGCCAATTTTTACATAGAGGGTCGGAAGCCACAGGCTGAACCCGTAAGCCACGAAAAATGAGCAGAACCAGGCAACCCAGACCGCGACGGTTCGACGAAGATAGATCCCGCTGAACAGCTCGCCGAAGCGCAAGCGCGCGAGCGGCGGCGGCGGGTTGCGCTCGGGCTGTTCGAGCGGTTGCCGCCAGCCTTGCGATTCCATCTTCCGCAAAATGGCGTCGGCCTCGGCGTAGCGACCATGATCGGCCAGCCATCGCGGCGATTCCGGCAGCTTGAACCAGGCGTAGATGGCGGTAAGCGCGGGAATTCCCCCGAAGACGAACAGAAGGCGCCATCCCAGCTCGTGTCCGAACAGCGAGAAGAACACGAGGCCGAGAACGGGCGTCAGCATCGCGCCCCATTGGAAGATCGTCTGGTAGATCATGCTGATGCGCCCGCGTCGCCGGCTGCGCAGCATCTCGTTGATGAGAACGGAAGCTGCCGGGATTTCGCCGCCCAGTCCGAACCCCTGGATCACGCGCATTGTGACAAGACTCTCGAGATTCCAGGATAAGGCGGTCAGCACGCTGAGAACGCCGAACAGGAACAAGGCGGAGACGAAGGCGATCTTTCGTCCATAGCGCTCGCTGAGCCATCCAAAAGCCCAGGCGCCGATGAACTGACCCACATAGCCGGAGCTGAACACCAAGCCAGCGTCGAAAAAGCCGATATGCAAGGTCGTGAAAATCACCGCTAGAGCCGTCGCAATGCAGATCGCATCGAAGGCGTCGAAGAATGTTCCGACCGAAAGGATCGCCGCCGTATTGAGGTGCACGCGCGAGAAGGGCAGCCTTTCGAGGCGACCGATGACGTCGCTTCGTTGGCGATCGAGCGATGCAGCTGCCAGCTCGGCATCCGCCGCCGGTGCCCCGGCCAAGCCGCCAATGGACAGATCGCTCTGCATCGCACTTCCTCCCAACTTTCGCCGGCCGCGTTTTTCGACTTTCGGCGTATCCGGCGAAAATCTTATGCGTAAACGGGATCGCGCAGCAAGAACGGCGCGATGTTCGATCCCAAGGCAAGGAGAGCTTGTGCGGTGCAACCACGCAGACACCGGGAAACGGGATCGCAGGCGTCGCGCACAAACATCTCCGCGCCTTCGCAGAGATTGCGCGCTCGTGCCCACTTGCCCACCGCCCAACAAGAGGACACTCCATCACCGACGGCGCAAGGCAACGCCGTTGACTTTGCCGCGATCCGCGGATGAGGATTCGGGATAGGGAGGAAGATCGATGGGCCAGTTCGCTTTGAGTCAATCGGTGCCGCGCACGGAAGATCCGCGCCTGCTGCGCGGCGAAGGATGCTACGCGTCCGATTTCTTCCTCCCACACATGACGTATGCCGTTTTCGTGCGCTCGCCGCACGCCCATGCCCGCATTGCCGCCATCGATGTGCGCGCGGCGCAGCAAATTCCCGGCGTCCTTGCGGTGCTGACGGGGGAAGATTGGCTGAGGCAGGGATTTGGCGACGCGCCACCGGGCTATCCGCGGACGCGGCGTGACGGTTCGCCCTTGTTCCAGCCGCCGCGGCCCGCATTGGTGTCCGACCGCGCGCGTATGGTCGGCGACCCGGTTGCAATGGTCGTCGCCGAAACCGTCGATGCGGCCAGGGACGCGGCCGAGCGGGTCGCGGTGGAATACGAGCCGTTGCCAGCCCTGGTCGATCCGACGCGCGCGCGTGCGCCCGGCGCGCCGGTGTTGCACAATGATTGTCCCGACAATGAAAGCTTTTTCTTCACCGCCGGCGACGCGGCGACGGTCGAGGCGGTCTTCGCCAAGGCCGCCCATGTCACGCGGTTGCGGCTTCGGATCAATCGCGTCACCGCCAACACGATGGAGCCACGCGCCTGCCTCGGCCATTACGCCGCCGCTGAGAAGCGCTACACGCTCTATGGCGGCACGCAACGCGCCTGGGGTTTGCGGCACAACCTCGCGGCCCATGTCTTCAAGGTGCCCGAGCACAGGGTCCGCGTGGTGACGGGCGACATCGGCGGCAGCTTCGGCATGAAGACCGGCTCCTATCCGGAATATTTGGCGTGCTTATGGGCTTCGGCACGCGTGGGCCGTCCGGTCAAATGGGTCTGCGAGCGCAGCGAAGGCCATCTCAGCGACAGCCATGACCGTGACCAGGCAACCGAGGCGGCTGTCGCGCTCGACGCCGACGGCCGCTTCCTCGCCATGCGTTTCCACAATGTGTGCGGCGTCGGCGCCTATCTCGGCGCCGGTGCGCCGGTCTCGCCGTCCAATCATCTTGGCGGCCTGGCCGGTCTCTACACGACACCGGCGATTTATGTCGAAGCTTCGGCGGTGTTCACCAACACGGCGCCGATCGGCCCCTATCGCGGCGCCGGGCGGCCGGAGGCGACTTATGTGCTAGAGCGATTGATCGACGCCGCCGCGCGCGAGATGGGAATCGACCGCGCCGAGATCCGCAGGCGGAATCTCATTCCCGCCGCGGCGATGCCGTTCAAGACCGGCCTCACCTTCACCTATGATTGCGGCGAGTTCAGACGCAACATGGACCAAGCCCTGGCCACCGCGGATTATGCCGGCTTCGAGACGCGCCGCGCCGAAGCTGCGGCGCGCGGACGGTTGCGCGGCCTCGGCATCGCCAACTTCGTCGAGCAAACCGGCCACGCCGACGGCGAGGTGGTGAATCTCCGGTTCGACCCATCCGGCTGTCTTACCGTCGCCACCGGCTCCATCCCCCAGGGACAAGGCCACGAGACCATGTACAAGGTGATCTTGTCCGACCGGCTCGGGATCGACGCAGACGACATCCGCGTCGTGACGGGCGACACGGACGCCATCCCCTATGGCTGGGGCACCTATTCCTCGCGCTCACCCGCCCTTGGCAGCGCGGCGGCCGTGTTCGCCGCCGATAAGGTGATCGACAAAGCGCGGCGCACCGCCGCCCACTTGCTCGAGGCCGCCGAGGGCGATATCGAATTCCAGGCCGGCGCCTTCAGCGTCGTCGGGACCGACCGCGCCGTCGCCTTGGCAGAGGTTGCTCGCGCCACCTTCGACCCGCGCCGACAGGCGCCGGGCGTCGAGCTTGGCCTGTTCGAGACCGGCGTCTTCCATCCACGCCCTCCGGCGCCGACCTTTCCCAATGGCTGCCAGGTCTGCGAAGTCGAGATCGATCCCGACACCGGCCATACAGAGATCGTGCGTTATTGTGTCGTCGACGATGTCGGCACTGTCATCAATCGGTTGACGCTTGAAGGTCAGGTGCATGGCGGCATCGGGCAGGGCGTCGGCCAAGCCTTCACCGAAGCCATCATCTACGACGAGCGCGGCCAACTCCTTACCGGCTCGTTCCTCGACTATGGCATGCCGCGCGCGGACGACATGTGTTCCTTCGAGTGCGCCAACAACCCCGTGCCGACGGAGAAGAATCCGCTCGGCGTCAAAGGCGCCGGCGAAGCTGGCAATGTCGGCGCGCTGGCCTGCATCATGAATGCAGTCATCGATGCGCTCTCGCCGCTCGGCATCGAGCACCTCGACATGCCGGCGACGCCGGAAAAAGTTTGGCGGGCGATCTGCGCGGCGCGAGCGGGCCGCACCAAGCCCGCCCAGCCGAACGACGCGTAGCCGCATCGTTCAGCGCGCCGCCGCCGGGCTGCATCGGCCCTCAACAGACGCATTCGCGACATCAGAAAAAAAGACGCGCGATCGATCGCCTCATCGCGCGGCTGGTTCATTTTGCTCGGAATTTTGGCGCCAACTACCGAGTGGCCGCTTTATCGCCGGATCAAAGCCGAGACTAACAGATTCGCCGAATCACTTTCCCGGACGCAGACGAGGCACCAATCCCATAGCGCGAATCGGCGGCCGGAGGAAAATGCGGCGGCGGGGAACGACCCCGCCAAGCACGCTATAACGCCGCCGCCACTTTCAGGGCACCGGTCTGCGCGGCCGCTGCGCTGGGAAGGTTGAAAATGTGGATTCGGAAGATGTTCGATGCTGTCATGAAAACAATGTAGGCTTCGAATTTCTCACCCGAGGGATCGGGACCGACAAGACCCTTCGACGCGCTGCCAACGTTGGGAGAGAAGCTCTGAAGCTTTGGATGCTTCTCGGTCACCAAACTCGAATACACGATCTGGATGTCGGATTTCTTCGGCGTGTAGATCGCGAAACTCACCGCAGGCACTTGCGGATCGAAACCGACGCCGCGATAGCCGCACTCGACAACGTCCATTTGGTCAGGCGGTAGCTTGATGTGTCCGGCATAGGCGTACGCACTTGCCTTAGCGACACCGAGACTGCTCGCCGCGGTGGCTGGATCGACCTTGCCGCAATCGTTCGGAAGCGCCCCGGCACGAGCCTCGCTCATTGAAGCCCATGCACAAAGCAACACGCCGGCACCGAGTACACCGATAACGAATGATCTTATAGGCATTCCCATTCCTCCCGGCGTTCAAGAAATTCGCAACACGGCTTCCCTCCGACACGGACCGCTTATGCCGGCTGCAGCTCCGACTTACGGCGTACGGCCGCCTTGAGAGAGGCTATAGATGAACCTGATAAGCGTCAAAATGGATGAAGGCGACGAGGGGCGCCCAGACATCTACGAACAGAACATCATCCGCGCACTCTACCAGGGCGGGGCTATATGCCCGAAGGTTTTGCGTGCGCGGTCGGGCAAATGACGCCCGCCTTTTCGCTGCTGGTTGGGACACTACGTGATCGTCCGAGAACGACCGAGCATCCCGTATATTGTGTCTTAGTTTCGGTCGAGCCAGATACCGGTTTTCACTCAAATCAGAGCGTTAGGCGAAGTATGGTGCCCAGGGGCGGCGCCAAAGATGCTGTCCATCGCTTTGCCTTTGCTGAGGTTTTCGAACTGACCTCTCACGCGACCAACGGCGATACCAACAACGTCTCTCGTAGGACCGGCTTTGACTCTGGCCAAGGGACGCATAGCCGCCGATTTGCGCTCAACGCGGATGGTACTCGTGGAGTCGCCGGGTTTCTACAACAGAAGTTACCCAGGCGGCGCCGGTGAGCGCCAGAATAGCAGGCTGGTGATGCCTCCATGTGGCGGCCTCTATCCTGCGGATTGCGAGGCGCGCTGCGGGCTCGAGCCAAGGAAACCGCTTTGCTCTCGTGCGGTCTTGGCATATTAAAGCGAGACAGCAGACGGGCGTGCAGTCGGACCGTTGCGCAAAATCGCAGGGAGGAACGAGTGACAAATCGCAGCCGCGTGCTTTTCTATAGCGCTCTTATCGCCGCTGCACTTCTCGGCGGAACGTGCAATGCGAAGGCGCTCGTCAAGGTCCATGCTGGTAAGGCCGTAGCCGTAGCGTGGTCCTTTATCCCTCTTAACGTCGGGGTCACGGAAGGCATTTTTGCCAAGTACGGCTTGGACGTCGACATAACCAGCTTCGAGGGGGACGCCAAGCTGCAGCAGGGCCTCGCATCTGGCAGTATCGATTTTGGCGTTGGCAGCGGTCCGGCCATGGCCTTCGCCGCGAAAGGTGCTCCCGTCATCGCCGTTGCGGCCTATGCTGGTGCACCCCGCAATATCTCGATCGTCGTCGGCGCTGATTCCCCGATCAAAAACGTATCAGCGCTGAAGGGAAAAACGATTGCGGTAACAACCGCAGGCTCGCTGACCGATTGGCTTGCGCATAGAGTGTCGATCAAAGAAGGATGGGGACCCGACGGCATAAAGGTTGTAGCGCTTGGCGGGTTTCAGCCGGCACTTGCTGCACTCAGAACCCATCAGGTCGATGGTATCATGGCGGCTACTGAAGCGGGATACATGCTCGAAGAAAAGCATCAGGGCCGCATACTGGTCGGGATGCAAAAATACGCCCCTGTCTTCATCACGCATGTTGTCTTTGCGCGCAAACAGCTCGTGGCCGAAAAGCCGGCTCTCGTTAGGGATTTTCTAAGGGGGTTCTTCGGGTCGATCGTCTTTATGAAAACCCATAAGGAGGCAACCGAGAAGGTTGCGGAGAGCGTGCTCGGCGAAAGCCCAAGCGTGGCAGGCAAGGTCTATGATTACGAGATTTCCATGCTCCAAACGGGTGGCCGTTTCGATCCCAAGGCGCTGGCCGTCTTGAAGCAGTCCTTCGTCGATATGGGCATTTTGAGGACGAACCCGCGCAATGACGAGCTGTTCACCACGAAGTTCCTGCCGGTGAAGCCGTAGGCACGGAAAATTCTGGGACACGACGCTTGATGTTGACGGCGCTGACGCAAGCTTTCAGCGCCGTGTGATCATAAATATGAGTAGATATTACCGATATTGTGTTCCTGGTGATGTGCTCCCCGAGATGCC
>JBJKPV010000016.1:0-8524 GCA_046706015.1 Allostellaceae bacterium
GAGCAGGCAACCGCCTTCCGATTTGAACGGTCCGTGATAGGCGCCGGGCGGGCGGCACGCATAGGTCAGCGCCTTGAAGGGCTCGCCGCCCTGGCCATGCGCGTCATTGCCGACGGTGAGATCGCCCTGGAAGAGGAACACCTCCTCCCAGTGATCATGGACGAAGGGCGCGGTCGTGAAGGCGCCCGGCTCGAAGCGCAAGATGCGGGTCCGGCTGCCCATCTTGCGGCGCTCGTCGAGATCGCTCGCCAAGACCTTTTCCATGATGGTGGGCGGATAGCCCGGGAGGGCGGTCCAGCCGCTTTTCAGGTCGAGACCGTGGAATTCGAGATGGGGCTTGTTCATCGGCATGAGTGGGTCCTGTCATCGCAACACGGGGCAATTCTAGCATCGCCGCGCGCATTGTGCAGGCGCGCCCGGTGTTAATATGATCCGGGGTGGCGACGCTGGTCAGCGCGCCGACCGCGAGAAAGCCCAAGGGGAGGAAACGTGACCGAGACATCGCGCGCTGCGGCCTTCCTGGGGCGCCAGCCCATCCTCGGCGTGCTCGCGCCTTTCGCGCTCGTCTTCGCGGTCGGGAATTATTTCCGCTTCATGAATGCGGTGCTGGCGCCGCACCTCGTCGCCGATCTCCATCTGACGGCAGGCGATCTCGGCCTCCTGGTCTCGGCCTATTTCCTCGCCTCGGCGCTGTTCCAGGGACCGCTTGGCCTGCTGATGGACCGCTTCGGCCCGCGCCGTGTTCAGGCGACAATGATCATCTTCGGCGGCGTGGGCGCGCTCGTCTTCGGCATCGCCGCGAGCTGGCCTTTGGCCCTTGTCGGCCGCGTCATGATGGGGCTCGGCGCCGCCGGCGGGCTGATGACCTCGATTCAGGCGGTAACCCTGTGGTTTCCGGCGCCGCGCTGGCCGTTCCTCAATGGTGTCGTGCTGAGCGTGGGCGCGCTGGGCGCGCTCGCGGCGACCTTGCCGACACAATTCGTGATCGACCTCGTCGGCTGGCGTCAGCTCATGATCGGGGTCGCGTTGGCTGCCTTCGCGGGCGGGCTTCTGCTCTTCACCGTCGTGCCCGAGCGCGTCGCGGATAAGCGCCCATCGAGCCTCGGGGAGCAGTTGCGCGGTTTGGGCGAAATCTATCGCGATCGCGTGTTTTGGCGGGTGGCGCCGCTCTATCTGACCACGGTCGGCAGCACCATCGCGTTCCAGAGCCTGTGGGCGGGTACCTGGCTGCGCGACGTGGCGGGGCTCGGGCCCCAGGCGATCGCGAGCGATCTGCTGATCCTGACCGTGATGCAGGTAGCCTCCTATGTTTTCAACGGCTTCGTTGCGAGCGAGCTCAACCGCCGCGGCATCGGCTTGATGCGCATCATCATCGTCGGTGCGGCGCTCTATGTGCTCTCGCAGACACCTCTCGTCCTGCCGACCGGGATCGGCCGTTGGGCCGTGCTCTTCGGCATGGGGCTTTTATCCAACATCACCACGCTGTCCTATCCGATGCTCGCGCAGCATTTCCCGCAGCGTCTGGTCGGCCGCGCCAACACGGCGCTTAACACCTTCTTCTTCGGCGGCGCGTTCACGCTGCAATATATGGTCGGACTCGTCATCGACCTGTTCCCGCCCGAGGCCTCGGGCCATTACCCGGTCATGGCCTACCAGATCGCCTTCGGGCTCACGGTCTCAGCGCAGATCGCGAGTTGGATCTGGCTTCTTATCCCGCCCAAAGAACGCGCAGAGCCCCGTTCATAGAAACGCGCCGGGCGTGCCGAGCGCGTTATCCGTCAGCCCGCGGGTGACGATGTCATAGGCCTCATCGACCGAATCGGTCTTGTGAAAGAGATCGACGTCCTCGGGGCTGATCGTGCCATGGCGCACCAGCGCCTCGAAATTGATCACCTCGTCCCAGAATTCGACACCGAAGAGCACGATCGGGACGCGCTTGCGCATCTTGCGGGTCTGGACCAGCGTCAAGATTTCGAACAACTCGTCGAGGGTGCCGAATCCACCGGGAAAAAGCACCACAGCCTTGGCCAAATAGACGAACCAGAATTTCCGCATAAAGAAATAGTGAAAGTGGAAGTGAAGCTCGCGGCTGATATAAGGATTGTCGAATTCCTCGTTCGGGATCGAGATGGTCAGGCCGACATTGATGCCCTTGCCTTCCGACGCACCGCGATTGGCCGCCTCCATGATGCCCGGCCCGCCGCCCGTGCAGACGACGAACCGGTGCTCCTCGTCCTGCAGCCCCTTGGACCACTCGGTCAGCCGCCGCCCTAGCGAACGGGCGGCCTCGTAATAAGCCGACATCGCCAAGGCGGTTTGCGCCGCCGCGACGCCTTCGCCCTTTTTCTCGGCCTCCGCGAGCGCGGCTTCTGCGGTCTCGCGCGATTTCAGGCGCGCCGAGCCCATGAAAACGATCGTGTCGTCGACGCGATGACGGTTGAAGCGGGCCAAAGGCTCGAGATATTCGGCCAGGATGCGCAAGCCCCGCCCTTCGCGGCTTTCGATGAAGCGTCGGTTGAGATAGGCCTTGGGTTGGCGTTCTGGTCGTTGTGCCACGTTCTTCCCTCGCAGAATCACATGAAAAGCGATGACGGCCGCGGTCGAGTCTGCGCCCGATAGCAAGGTTTGACAATCGCCGCCGGCGTGCGACCGGGCGCGAGGCAATGCCTAATCGAGCGGCGCGAGCGCCCTCATGACGGGGCCGATCTCGTCGCGAATGACGAGGTCGGCGAAGGCATCCTGCTCGGTCGGCTCGCGATTGACGATGGCGAGCCGGGCCCCGCGTTCCTTGGCGAGAAGCGGGAAGCCGGCGGCGGGATAGACGACGAGCGAGGAACCCAGCACGAGAAAAAGATCGCAGTCGAGCGTCGCCTGTGTCGCCCGCTCCATCGCCGCCTGCGGCATCGCCTGTCCGAAGGAGATGGTCGCGGTCTTGACGAGACCGCCGCAATCCCGACAGCGCGGTATCTCGCCGCGGCCGAGGAAACTCTGCTTCAGCACCTCGAGCTCGTGACGCAGCCCGCAATCGAGGCAGGTGGCATAGCTCGCATTGCCGTGCAGCTCGACGATCTGGGCCGCCGGCACGCCCGATTCGTGGTGCAGATTGTCGACATTCTGGGTGATCACCATCGTGACCTTGCCACGCGCGACGAGCCGCGCCACCGCGTAATGGCCGGCATTGGGCTTGGCCCCGACCCAGCCCATCGTGCCGGAAAAGGTGCGCGTCCAGGCCTCGCGGCGCTTTTCCTCGCTTTCGACGAACGCGTCGAAATAGATAGGCTTCATCCGGCTCCAGACGCCGCCCGGGCTCCGGAAATCGGGGATGCCGGATTCGGTCGACATGCCGGCGCCGGTGAAGACTACGACCTGGCGGGCCGCGGCAAGGAGCTCGGACAGTCTTTCGCGGTCGGACATGGGATCGATCATAGCCCGCCAACGCAAGGGGAGTGCAAGCCTCCCCCTTGCGCCGCCTCTCGCCTAATGCCGCGCGATATCGACCGCATAGCGGCGGTCGATCAGCGCCTTGGCGTCGACCTTGGGTTTCACCATGCCCTGGGATTTGAACCAGCGAACCTGGCTTTCGACATTCGCCACATCGAGCTTTCCATCGGGATCGACATAGGAAATGCCGCGATCGATCTGCTCGACGCTTTGATGGGTGTATTTGGCGATAATGGCAAGCACCGCAGGCGCCGTCGGCCCGTCGATGCGCTCCCCTTTGGGGCCCGTAAAGGCGGCGTTGTAATCATACCCGCCCTTGCGATAGGCGCGATAGAAACGCTCGACCAGATCGGGCTTGTTCTTGGCGGTCTTGGTCGCGGTCCACAGCACGCCGACCTGCCATGGCGCGACGTCGCTGGTATAGCCGAGCTGCTTGAAATCGCCACGCTTCAGCGCCGGCGCCGCAAACGGCACGGGAAGGATCGTGACATCGATCTTCCCGCCGGTCAGCGCCGTGGCGATGTTGGGCATGCCGTGCAGCGCGATGTAGCGGACGCTCTTTGTGGCGACGTGACCATGCTGCTCGAGCAGGCCGAGCGTGTAGTGATAGGTCGAGCCGATCGTCGTCACCCCGGCGCTATGACCGGCGAAATCCTTGATCGATCGCAGCCCCGCTTCATAGGCACGATTCGAGGCGTAATAGCCGATGGCATGAAAGCCCGGAACGTCGCGGTTGACGCCACCGATGATCTTGAGCGCGCCCTGACCGGCGAGATTATAGAGACCGGCCGAGATGCCGGCCGCGCCGAAATCGACGTCGCCCGAGACCGTCGCGACCGCGATCGGCTCGCCGGCGTTGAAAAACTGCACTTTCACCGTCAGTCCTTCGGCGGCGAAATAGCCTTTATCCATGGCGATATAGATCGGCCCGCCTGCCGAGGTGCCGTGGAAGAGCCCGACCGTGATCGTTTCCGCCCGCGCAGGCCGCGCGGCGATGACGGCGATGACGATGATGAGCGCCGCCGCCATGACACCGCAGAGACGATGAGTGACAGCCCGAAAGTGACGACACGTCAAAGCCATTTCGTTTCCCCCTTTTTGGCGAATGCTCTTGCTTTAGAATGCGGCCACCGGACCTCGCCACATTCAAGTCAGCCGCGATTTGCGTTCGGTCGACGAGCGCGAAGGGTGCCGCCAGTACGAAGACAGCGCCGCCTAACCTCCTCGCCCATCGAGGAGCCAGCCGAAGCGCTCTTTCGCCTTGCGCGCGACCTCCGGGCTCGGCGTGTTCGCCGGCGGGAACTTATCGCGCCATTGGAAGGGTCGGCATGCGTCGATCACCGCGACCGAATGCGTCATGTCGCGCACCGCGCGCTTTTCCGGCGGCAGGCGCGGATCGGCGGGCGAATCCCACGAGCCGGTGATGAACTGGATCGATTCCTTGGGATCGCTGCGCGTCAGCATCGCCCAGAGGAGCTGATCGAGATCGGTCACGTCGATATCGTCGTCCACCACGATGATGTACTTGCAAGCATAGGCCGAGGCGCCGCATTGCGCGGCGATGTGGCCTGCTTGAACCGAATGGCCGGGATAGCGCTGCTTGATCGACACGCCATGAAGGAGGCGCGCGCCGCCGACCTCATGACACCAGACCTGTTTCACCTCCGGCACGCCGGCATTGGTCATGTTCTGCTTGATCATCGCCGAGCGCAGCACGGCGCGATAACGCGCCATCTCGTCCGGCCCGCCGCCCATCGGCGGCACGCCAAGCAGGATCGGATCGTTGCGGTGATAGATCGCCTTGATGTCGAGGACCGTGTGCATCGACGCGCCGCCGGCGTAATGCCCCGTCCATTCGCCGAACGGCCCTTCCATCTGCTTGCGATCGGGCGTGACATAGCCTTCGAGCACGATCTCTGCATTGGCCGGGAAAGGCAGGCCCGTCACCTTGCCCTTCACCATCTTCACCGGCCGGCCGCGCATGCCGCCGATGATGTCGATCTCGAAGACGCCATAGGGCGCCTCGACGCCGCCGTAAAAGAACGCCAGCGGATCGCCGCCCAGAACCATGACCAGCGGCATGGGCTGACCCTTGGCGAAATATTTCGCGCGATGAATGTCGCCGTGATGTCCGGCCGCGATAAGGATGCCGACCGAGTTCTTGTCATGCACCTGCGAGCGATAAGCGCCGGCGTTGAGCCAGTTCTCTTCGGGATCGCGCGTGATGCTGTAGGTACCGGTGCCGATATAGCGGCCGCCATCTTTCTCGTGCCAGATCGGCGCAGGAAATTTCAGCACGTCGATATCGTCACCCGTCAGCACGTTCTCGAAAATCGGGCCGGCCTCGACGATCTCGTGCGGGATGGTGCGCGCATTCTCGAGATAAGCTTTGCGGTACGCGTCGCTCAGCTCCCATTTGCTGAGCTCGTCGGGAAAGCCCAAGGTCATGTTGCGTCGCTTGCCGGCGAAGACGTTCAGGAGCAGGCGGAAGCCCTTGGGACATCCGGGAATCTCGTCGAAGACGACGCAAGGCCCGTTTTCGGCGCGCAGCACGGCCTCGGCGGCAAGTCCGATGTCCTCTTGCCAGCTCGCGCCTTTGACATCGCGGACCTCGCCCAGGCGCTCGGCATAGTCAAGCCATTCGCGCAAATCGTCATAAGCGATGTTGGCGGTGAAATTGCTTCGCTCGCTCATGCTCCTCCCAAACCCGCTCATCCGCCTAGAGACCGGCAGCAGCGATGTATCGATCATAGCGCCGCGCATCGTTCTGCGGCATCCGCTTTTTCGATCGGGCCGCGGCTCAGCCTCGTGCCTCGGCCGCCTCGATCAGCGCGAGGAGCCGATCCGGCGTGATCGGCAAATCGCGCAGCCGCACATCGAGCGGCCGCAACGCATCTTCGACCGCCGACGCAATCACGGCAGCGGCGGCGATCGTCCCGCTCTCGGCAGCACCCTTGACACCGAGCGGATTGAGCGGTGTCGGCGATTCCATGTGATGGATCTCGATCCGCGGCACGACATCGGCGGAGGGCAGCAGATATTCGCCGTAATTGACCGTTTGCGGCTGGCCGGTCTCGTCGAAAATCATGCGCTCGAGGAGCGCACTGCCGATGCCGTGCACGACGCCGCCCAACACCTGGCCCTCGACCATCATCGGATTGATCATGCGGCCGCAATCATGCACCACCACATAACGCGTCAAGCGCACGAAGCCGGTCTCGACATCGACCTCAGCCTCGGCCACATGCGTGCCGTTGCAATAGGTCAGGGTCGGTGGCTGAAAATCCGCCGTGGCCGCAAGGCCTGGGGCCATTCCGCCGAGGAGCGGCATGCCCGGCAGACCGCCCAGGGCGCGCGCGATGTCGCCGAGGCTGCGCCCGTGACCCGCCACGCCTTTCACCTGCACGATGCCGTCCCTCAACTCCAGATCCTCGGGCGCTGCCTCAAGCATCTCCGAGGCCGCGCGCAACGCCTTGGTGCGAACTTCTTGCGCTGCGAGATAGATCGCATTGCCCGCGGTCACGGCTTGTCGGCTGGCGAAGGCGCCCTGGCCAAGTGGCGTGAAGGCCGTGTCTCCCGCCATGACCACGACATCCTCGGGTGCCACACCGAGCACGTCCTGGACCAGTTGCGCCAGCATCGTCTTGGTGCCCTGGCCTTGCGCCGTGGCGCCGGTGGACACGATCACCTTGCCCGAGGGTCCGATGCGCAGCGCCGCGCTCTCGAACGGGCCGCGGCCCGTGCCCTCGACGTAATTCGCGAGACCAATGCCGAGCCATTTGCCGTCGCGCCGCGCCGCCTCTCGCCGCGCCGGAAAATCGCTCCAGCGGGAGGCGGCGAGCGCGCGGCGCTGGCATTCCGGATAATCGCCGCTGTCATAAGTCATGCGCGCGCCGTCGCGCGTCACGATCGGCGTTACGTAAGGCATCTGCGCCGGCTGGATCAGGTTCCGCCGCCGGACCTCATCGCGTTCGAGCCCGAGCGCGGCAGCGATGCGGTCGAGCAAGCGCTCCATCACATAAGTGCCTTGCGGCCGCCCTGCCCCGCGCGTCGGCGCCACCGGCACCTGATTGGTCAGGCAAAGATCGATATCGAGGCGATAAGCCGGAAGGACGTAAGGCCCGACGAGATTCGTGCCGGCGTTATAAGAGAGCGCGACACCGTAAGGCGTGCAGGCGCCATGATCATGCGCAAGCCGTCCGCGGATCGCGAGAAGATGGCCTTCGCCGTCCGCCGCGACCTCGACATCCCAGACCTGATCGCGCTCTTGCGCGGTCGCGACGAAATTCTCGCGCCGGTCCTCGATCCATTTGACCGGGCAGCGCAGGAGCAGCGACGCGGCGGGGATCGCCAACTCTTCGGGATGGAACACCGCCTTCGAGCCAAAGCCACCACCCGTGTCGGGCACGACGATGCGAATCTGCCGCTCATCGAGCCCCAGCGCCTCGACCAGCACGCCCTTGGCGCGATGCGGCAGTTGCGTGTTGGACCAACAGGTCAGCGTCTCGTCGATCGGATCGAAGCGGGCGACGATGCCGCGGGTCTCGATCGAATGGCCGCCGCCCTTGTGCAGGCGAAAGCGCTCGGCAAAGCGATGGGCCGCGGCGGCGAAAGCACCCTCAACATCGCCGTAATCGATGCGATGGCGCGCGACCAGATTGTCCGGGCAATCGAGCCGCGCCCGTGCCGATCCGGTCTCGAGCCCGGCGGCTGGATCGGTCACCGCCCGCAGCGCCTCGAAATCGAGCTCGATCGCGGCGAGCGCAACCTCGGCGATGTGCCGGCTCTCGGCGAGGACGAGCGCCACGGGCTCGCCGACATAGCACAGCTCGTCGCGCGCGAGCACATAGGGATCGACGTGAAAGCGAATCGCCGCCGCCGCCACAGCCAGGGGAATCCGGTCGTGACGCAGCAGCGGGCGCAGATCGGCATAGGTCAGGACCGCATGGACGCCGTCCATCGCGCGCGCCGCCGTCGCGTCGATGCGGTTCAAGCGTGCATGCGCGATGGGGCTGCGCAAGAACGCCGCGTGCAGCAGACCCTCCATCGGGACAACGTCGACCAAGCGGCCGCTGCCGCGCAG
>JBJKPV010000017.1:0-1123 GCA_046706015.1 Allostellaceae bacterium
GAAATAAACTGCATCGGCAATGCTGGCAATAACCGGCAGCCTCGCCTCTACCCCGCCGCCGTCAACGCTGCGAAGCGCTTCATCTCGCGGCGCAGGCGGCGCGCCTTGCGGTTTTGCAGATGACGCCAGGTCATGCGTTCGGCCGCGCTCTTCAACGAGGAGACGAAGGCGAACAGCGTGATCAGCGCGCCGATGATCCAGAATGTCAGATCGAAAGCACCGGCGGTGAGCATGATGGCGGCGCGGCCGGCGACTTAGAGGATGGCGCGGGTCCTGCCGCCCTCCTTTTCGGCGAGCTTGGCGTCACGCGACATTTCGCGCGGGGATTGGGCGATCTCCAAGCCGTCGAGCGCTGCACGGGTGCCGGCCTTCGTCTCGACGGTGCCGACATCGCCGGCAAGACGCCCCAGCGAGCGTGCGCGGCGCATTTTGACCGTCTCGCGGGCGGCGCGGATTGCCAGCGCGGGATCCGATACCGACGCGCCCTTGATCGCGCTCTTCAGCCTGCCCCAATCCACCACACCGCGCAGCATGCGGGAAACGCTCGCCGCCAGATCGGCGGAGAGCCGGCCGGTCTTGCGCGCGGCTTTCGCCAGCGTGAGGCCGATGCGCGCCGGCGCTTCGGCGCCGAGCGTGACATAGGTGCCGGCGGTGATCGCAAGGCCGACGCACGCCAAGCCGAGGATCATGGTGTCGGCCTTCTCGCCCATCGCCAGCCGCGAGCCCTCGCGCACCGCGTCGCGGATGTCGCCGAACACGAACAGATCGCCGAGCGTGGTGCCGGCAAGGCTCGCTGTGTCGCGCGGCTCACCCTCGACGAAACCATAGGCGAAGCTCTTTGCCGCCTGCTGGACGGAAGCCGCCTGCTTCACCGCGGCGTCGACTTTCTGCTTCAGCGCGGGATCGAGCGCGACGTGACGCGCATCGGCGAGTTCGACATAGCTCCGCGCCAGATCGGCGTCTTTGGCAGCGAGCGCCTTATCGATACCGCGCGTCGCCACCGCGGCGTTGAATTTCCCATCGAGCGCGCGGGAGGCAAGCTGCGCCGGATCGTCGGCGATGGCGAGCGTGCGCTGGGCTTCGAGCCCGCGCGGCACCACATAGGCCGCGACCGCCGCCAGCG
>JBJKPV010000018.1:0-12294 GCA_046706015.1 Allostellaceae bacterium
GCGGCGCATCAATGCATGACCACGCGCGGCGTGCACAAGCCGGGCGTGACCATGGTCACCTCGCACATGCTGGGCGCGTTCCGCACCGATGCCTCGACGCGGCGCGAGTTCTTGGCCCATATCGGCACGATCGACGGCCACGCCCTCGTCAATGTCTGAGCGGCGCGGCCGCTCGGATCAACGCGACAAGAGATAAAGCCCGAAATTGTCGCGGATCTGCGCTTCCATCTGTCGGTCGAAAGCGCCCATCACGTCTTTGACCAGCTCGTAGCGCACCTTGTTGCGGTCGTTCGGCGTCGCGCTTTGCAGCACGCTGCGCGAGCGCGACGCGCTGACATGCACCGAACGAACCGCCATCCCGTGCGCGTCGAGGATCTCGAGCGTCGCGTCGACGGCGACGTCGTATTCCTGCGACACCTGATCGGTGAAGGTGCCGCTGATGCCGCCCTTGATCGGCAGGTTCTTCTCGGTCGCATCCGCTCTCACGATCGTGAAGCGCGCGAGGTTGCCGTTGCCGCCGGCGCGTAGCCGGTCGCGCGCCCAGTTCTCCAGCGCTTGCAGTGGCGGTACCGGAAAATCCTGGTCGAATTGGCCCGGCCGCGCGAGGCTGCGGACATCGATGCGCGCCACATCGAGCACGAGCGGCGTCTCGCCGCTGAAGCTGATGTCGGGATATTTCGGGGACAGTGGCGGCGGCGGGCCGCAAGAGGCCAATCCGACGCAAAGTCCGGCGAGCAGAAAATAACGGCGCGCGATCATGACACCCTCTGTGCTGCTGGGCGAGAGTGGCACGTAACCCGCATCGCGCGCAACCGCTCGCGGCACGCCGAGCAGGTTACGCGAAAATATCACGATACCGCCAGCGCCTCGAGCGCGCGTTCGTCGAACGGATAGACGCGGCCGCAGAATTCGCAGGTGACGGTGATGCGTCCGTCGACTTTCATGTCTTCGAGATCGCCGGCCTGGAGCGCACGCAGCATGGTCTCGACGCGCCGCGTCGAGCAGCGGCAACGCGCGGCCAGCCGATGCGGCGCATGCGCGCGCACGCCGTCTTCGTGAAAGAGGCGGAAGAGGAGCGCTTCGGGCGCGAGCGCGGGATCGACCAGCTCCGCCGAGGTCGAGGAGCTCATGAGAATCGCGGCGTGCCGCCACGCCTCGTCCTCGGTTTCCGCCTCGAGCGTGAAGCTTTCGCGCGGCAGGCGCTGGATCATGATCGCGCCCGCGCGCCAGCGCGGGATGCCGGCGCCATCCGGACGCCGCGCCACCGCGACCTTGAGTGCCGCTTCGACCTGCTCGCTCTGGCGGAAATAATGATGCACGCAATGCGCCAGCGTCGGCCCTTGCAGCTCGACGATGCCCTGATAGCGGTCGGTGTGCTCGCCCTGATCGACCGTCAAGGCGAGATAGCCCGCGCCCAAGAGGCGTGGCACCGAGCCCGAGACCGGGCTCGCCATCGCCGCCAGGCGCGCTTCGTCGACTTGCGCATAGCCGCGCACCGCGCCGTCGGTCGTGACATCGGCGACCATCAGCCGGATCGGTCCGTCCCCCTTGGTCTGCAAGGAGAAGACGCCGTCGTTTTTGAGTGCGCCGGCGAGCGCCACCGCGAGCGCGATCGCCTCGCCGAGCATCTCGGCGACGGGCTCGGGATAGGCGTGGCGGGTCAGGATCTCGTCGATGAGCGGCCCGAGCCGCACCAGCCTCCCGCGCAGCGCGAAGGGCTCGATCTGGAACGGCTGAACGAGATCGTCTGGCAGCGCCGCCATCGCGTCAGGCGAAGCACCAGGCGAGAATGGCTTTCTGCGCATGCATCCGGTTCTCGGCCTCGTCCCAGACGACCGATTGCGGGCCGTCGATGACGCCGGCTGTGACTTCCTCGCCGCGCTTGGCCGGCAGGCAATGCATGAAGATGGCGTCGCGCTTGGCGCAAGCCATCAGGGCTTCGTCGACGCGATAGGGCGCGAGCAAATCGGGCCGGAACAGCTTCGGATCCGTGCCCATCGACACCCATGTGTCGGTGACGACGCAATCGGCGCCGGCGACGGCATCGCGCGGATCGGCGGTTACGCGCACCTTGGCGTTCTCGCGCTTGGCCCAGGCGAGCACCGCGGCGGACGGGGTCATGCCTTCGGGGCAGGCAAGCCGCATCTCGAAGCCGAAGCGCGCGGCCGCGTGGATCCAGCTCGCCGCGACGTTGTTGCCGTCGCCGCTCCAGGCGACGATCTTGCCCGTGGCAGGCCCCTTATATTCTTCGAGCGTCATCACATCGGCCATGATCTGGCACGGGTGGCTCGCATCAGTGAGGCCGTTGATCACCGGCACGGTCGCGTTGGCGCTCAGCTCCTCGAGCTTCGCCGCCGAGGTGGTGCGGATCATCACCGCGTCGACATAGCGCGATAGCACCTTCGCCGTGTCGGCGATCGTTTCCCCGCGCGAGATCTGGCTGTCGCTCGCGGTCATGGTGATGACATCGCCGCCCAGCTGCTTCATCGCCACTTCGAAGGAAAGCCGCGTGCGCGTCGAGGGCTTCTCGAAGATCATGGCGAGGATCTTGCCCTTCAACGGCGTCGAGCGGTCGCCCGTGGCCTTCCACTGTGCGGCTTGGTCGAGGATGCGGCGCAGTTCGACGCCGCTCAGCCGATCCAGATCGAGGAAATGGCGCGGCGCGGCCTTGATCGGAGTCTTGGTCACAGTTTCCATTGCCCGGCCACCTTATCGAGAATCTCGGTCGCTTCGGTGACGTGGCGCTCATCGATGATGAGCGGCGGCAGCAGTCGCACCACGTTGTCGCCCGCCGCCACGGTAATCAAACCGGAATAGCGCAGCTTTTCGACCATTTCCATGTTGGGAACGACGCAGCGCAAGCCCGTGAGCAGGCCCTTGCCGCGCTGCTCGGCGAAGACGCGCCGATGGGTTCCGACCACCCCTTCGAGCCGCTGGCGCAACAAGCCGGCGACGCGGTTGACGCGGTCGAGGAAATCCGGCGCCAGCATGACATCGAGCACGGCGTTGACCGCCGCCATGGCGAGGAGATTGCCGCCGAAGGTCGAACCATGCGTGCCCGGCGTCATGCCCGCCGCGGCGCGCTCGGTTGCCAGCACGGCACCGACCGGGAAGCCGCCGCCGAGCCCTTTGGCGAGTCCCTTGACTTCGGGGGTGATCCCGGGCCTTTCCTGCGCGAAGAGCTTGCCGGTGCGGCCCATGCCGCTCTGGACCTCGTCGGCGACCAGTAGGATGCCGTGCTCGTCGCAGAGCTGGCGCAAGCCTTTGAGATATTCGGGCGAAGCGCTCGCGAGTCCGCCTTCGCCCTGCACCGGCTCGACCAGAATGCCGGCGGTCTCGGGCCCGATCGCAGCACGCATTGCGGCGAGGTCGCCATAGGGAACGTGGTCGAAGCCCGGCGCGGGCGGGCCGAAGCCGCGCAGATATTTCTCGTTGCCGGCGGCGGCAAGCGTCGCGAGCGTCCGCCCATGGAAAGACCCGGTACAGGCGATGAGGCGGTATTTCTCCGGATGCCCAGTTTCGGCGTGATATTTGCGCGCGACCTTGATCGCGCCTTCCATCGCCTCGGCGCCCGAATTGCAGAAGAAGACCGTGTCGGCAAAGCTTGTCGCGACGAGGCGCTCGGCCGCGTGTTGCTGCGGCGCGATCTGATAGAGGTTGGAGCAATGCCACAGGCGTTGCGCCTGGGCGGTCAGCGCCTCGATCAGATGCGGATGGGCATGGCCCAAAGCGGTGACGGCGACGCCGCTGCCGAAATCGAGATATTTGCGCCCCTCGGGGGTGAAGAGATAGGCCCCTTCGCCCCGATCAAAGCTGATATCGGCCCGAGCATAAGTCGGTAAAATAGCTGGAATCACGGAACTTTCTCCTGCGCGGCAGAGTCTGGACGAGCGGCTTCAGCGACGGGACTTAGCCTCGTCGCTTCGACTCCGGGCGGCGTTCACGCCGGCGATATGCGCGCATTGTCGAGCCCAACCCCTTGGCGGGAAAGACAAAGTATGGTGACGCCGGGTGCCGCTGTCAATCGCGCCCCGGATCGCATAGCGTGAGCCGGAAAGCGGCCGTACCGGCCGCGCGGGAGGAAAGGGGACGACGGCGCCATGCGGGTGATCGTGATCGGTGGGGGCATCAGCGGGCTCACCATGGCGCTGGGCCTCCATCAGGTCGGCATTCCGGTCTGCGTCT
The DNA here is from genome assembly GCA_046706015.1 of Allostellaceae bacterium. Classification (GTDB taxonomy): domain Bacteria; phylum Pseudomonadota; class Alphaproteobacteria; order ATCC43930; family CGMCC-115725; genus CAIKMD01. The sequence goes on from JBJKPV010000018.1 coordinate 4,186, forward strand.
ACGAAGCCGCGCGCGAAGTGGCGCCCTTGGGCGTTGGCATCAATTTGCAGCCCAACGCGGTGCGCGAATTGACCGAGCTCGGTCTCGGCGAGGCGCTTGCCGCGATCGGGACGGCGACGCAATCGCTCGCCTTTTTCAACAAGTTCGGCCAGCTCGTCTGGCGTGAGCCGCGCGGGCGCGCGGCCGGCTTCAACTGGCCGCAATATTCGGTGCATCGCGGCCGGCTCCAGGTGATGCTGGCCGCAGCGGCGCGCGCCCGCCTCGGCGATCGACATCTCCGCACCGGTTGTCAGTTCGAGCGTTTCGAAGGGCGCGGCGACAAGGTCATCGCGCGGCTGATCGATCGCCGCAACAACGGCGACGTCGTCGAAGACGAGGCCGATGTGCTGATCGGCGCCGACGGAATTCATTCGGCGGTGCGGCGCCAGCTCTATCCGGACGAGGGCGAGCCGAGCTTTGCCGGGCAGATCCTATGGCGCGCGGCGACCGAGACGGCACCTTTCCTTAGCGGCGCCACCATGGCGATCGCCGGCCATTTCCATCAGCGCGTTATCGCCTATCCGATCGGTGTCGCGGCGGGCGGTTCCGGCAAGCTCCTCACCAATTGGATCGCGCAGATGACGGTCTCGACCGAAGCGCCGCCGCGCGAGGATTGGAACCGCAAAGTTGCCGCGGATCGCTTCATCGACGCTTTCCGCGACTGGCGTTTCGATTGGCTCGATTTTCCGCGTCTCGTCGCCGAAACCGGTGAAATCTTCGAATTTCCCTTGGTCGATCGCCATCCGGTCGGACAATGGAGCTTCGGCCGCGTCACCTTGATCGGCGACGCAGCGCATCCGATGCAGCCGACCGGCTCGCAGGCCGGCTCGCAGGCGATCGTCGATGCGCGGTTGCTGACGGCCGAGCTGATCGCGAGCGCCGATCCGCTTGAGGCGCTGGCGCATTATGATCGCACCCGCCGGCCGGTGATGAACGACATCACCTTGCGCAACCGCAATTTCGGCCCCGAAGCGGCGATGCAGCTCGCCGAGGAGCGCGCGCCCAACGGCTTCAAGGCGATCGAGGACGTCATTCCAAGCGACGAGCTCGAGCGCATCTCGCGCTCCTTTCAAGTGGCCGCCGGCCTCGATCCCGCGACCGTCAACGATCGTCCCCCGCTCGTGCCGCCGCGCTGATATCTCCGACTGCGGCTTCTCCGCTCGGGCGCGATGGTCTAGAACCCTTGCTGTCGATCTCAAGGCGGGAAGGGTCAAGTGGAAACGCGCATCCTCGGCAAAAACGGTCCACGCGTTTCGGTCGTGGGTCTCGGTTGCAACAATTTCGGCGGGCGGCTCGATCTCGCTGCGACGCGCGCGGTCGTGCACAAGGCGCTCGATCTCGGCGTGACCCTGTTCGACACCGCCGATGTCTATGGCAGCTACGGCTACGGTAATTACGGCGGATCGGAGGAACAGCTCGGCCAGATCTTCGGTCCGCGCCGCAAGGACATCGTGCTCGCGACCAAATTCGGCATGGCGATGAATCCCGAAGGCACGCTCAAAGGCGCGTCGCGCCGCTACATCCAGTCGGCGATCGAGGCGAGCCTCAAGCGTTTGCGCACGGATTGGATCGATCTCTATCAGATCCACCGGCCCGATCCGCAAACCCCGATCGAGGAGAGTTTGCGCGCGCTCGACGAGTTGGTGAAGCAAGGCAAGGTGCGCGCGATCGGCTGCTCGGCCTTTTCGACCGCGCAGGTCAACGAGGCGGAGGCGACGGCGAAGCGCCTCGGCCTTACCGCCTTCATCACCTCGCAAGACGAGTACAGCCTCCTCATGCGCGGCATCGAGGCCGACCCGCTGCCGGCGGTCACGGCGCATGGGCTGGGTCTCCTGCCTTATTATCCGCTCGCCAACGGTCTTCTGACGGGCAAGTACAAGCGCAACGCGCCGGCGCCGGCGGGCGCGCGGCTTGCCGGCGGCGGCATGAGCGTGCGCTATCTCACCGACGCAAACTGGGCGATCGTCGCCAAGCTCGAGCAATTCTGCGCCGCGCGCGGCAAGACGCTCCTCCAGCTCGCCTTCGGCTGGCTTTTGGCGCATGGCTTCGTGCCGAGCGTCATCGCCGGCGCAACCAAGCCCGAGCAGGTCGAGCAGAACGTCGCGGCTGCCGCCTGGGTGCTGAGCAAGGACGAGAAGGACGAGGTCGATCGGCTGACGGCGCGGTCGTGAGGCTTCGCACGTCCACGTGCTAGGGTCTGTCTTCGCTTCGCACGTCCATGTGCTAGGGTCTGTCTTCGCTTCGCACGTCCATGTGCTACGCTTTGAGCTTGTAGCCGCGCGCTACCATCAGATAGCAGCCGCCGAGGAGCGCGGCGTTGATCGCGATCAGGACCGCGACGCCGACGAACAGCGGTGCCTCGGCGCGGCCGGTCAGGCCGTAGCGAAATCCGTCGATCATGTAGAAGAACGGATTGCCGAGCGCGATCTTCTGCCAGAGCGGCGGCAATTGCTCGATCGAATAGAAGGTGCCCGAGAGAAAAGCCAGCGGCGTGACGATGAAGTTGGTGATCGCCGCGAGATGGTCGAATTTGTCGGCACATATCCCGCCGATCACGCCCAGCACCGAGAGTAGAAGCGACGCCGCGCAGGCATAGAAGAGCGTCGCCCAGACCGAGACGATCTCGACCGGAACGAACAGCGCCATCGCCGCGGTGACGACGACGCCGACGATCAGCCCGCGCGTCAGCCCGCCCAGCGCGAGGCCCACGGTCAGCTCGGCCGGCGTCAGCGGCGGCATGAGCAGGTCGATGATGTTGCCCTGCATCTTCGCCATCATGATCGACGAGGTCGTATTGGCGAAGGCGTTCTGGGTCATCGCCATCATGACAAGGCCGGGCGCGAGGAATTGCAGGAACGGCACGCCGCCGATCGAGCGGCTTTGCCCGCCCATCGCCAGGAGGAAGATCGCGAGGAAGATCAAGGTCGTCACCACCGGCGCGAACACGGTCTGCATCGCGACCTTGAGAAAACGGTGGACCTCGCGCAGATAGAGCGTCCAAAGGCCTTGCCAGTTGACGGCGCCGAACCGGCGCACGGCTGGCGCCAAGGGGGCATGCATGGCGTATCCTCTCCCGAGACCGGGGCGAGATTAGGAGCGGCATCGGATGGCGGGCAAGGCGCATCGCGGCATGGCAGGGGCGAGAAAACCGGGTAATGCGCCGGCGCCGGCGCTCACCGCGACGCGGCTCGACAATGCCGCGCTGTACTATCTCGGTCGCTTTGCCAGCTCGAGCGCCAATCTGCGCCGCATTCTTCAGCGCAAGGTCGCGCGCGCCGCGGCGCGCGGCGCCGATACCACTGGGGCGGAGGCGCTGATCGAGGCGCTGATCGAGCGCTATCTCGCGAGCGGTCTCCTCGATGATCGCGCCTATGCCGTGCAGACCGCGGCGAGCCTCGTTCGGCGCGGCGGCTCGCGCTACGCGATCGCCGGCAAGCTTGCCCAGAAAGGCGTTCCCGCAGAGCTCGTCAAGGCGGCGCTGCAGGGGCTCGATGACGCGGCGGGCAGCGAGATCGCCGCCGCCGCCGCCTTCGCGCGGCGCCGCCGGCTCGGTCCTTATCGCCCCGAGGATCGGCGCGCATCCGCACGGCAAAAGGATCTCGCCAGCCTCGCGCGCGCGGGTTTCGGGCTCGATCTCGCGCGGCGCGTCATCGATGCGCCCGATATCGAGGCGCTCGAGACGCTGGCCTGCGGTGACGAGGACTGACCTCTTGTCTTAGGCGCGAGTTGTCTTCGGCGTGGTCGGCGCCTCGGACTTCTCCGCGGTTTCGGGCCGAGTATCGGCCTCGGCAGTCGCGGCCGTGTCGTTGCGCTGCGGCGCATCGGCTTCGGAACCGACGCGAATATGTGCCGGCGGTGCTTGGCCCTTCTTGTCCTCGCCGAAATAGATCGTGCGATGAGGGAACGGGATCTCGATGCCTTCCTTGTCGAACGCCTTCTTCATGCGGCGATTGAACTCGCGCCCGACGGTCCATTGCTGGATCGGCAGCGTCTTCAAGCGCACCTTGATGACGACCGAGGAATCCTTGAACGCGTCGACGCCGATGATCTCGATCGGCTCGAGCATGCGATAGGCGAAGTCCGGCTCCTTGCGCATCTCCTCGGCGACGGCTTTCAGCACCTCGATGACCTCGTCAGTGTCCTCGCGGTAGGACACCTCGACATCGGCGAGGTAGTAGGAATAATCGCGCGTCAGATTCTTGATCGTCGTCACCATGCTGAAGGGAACGGTGTGGACGGTTCCCGACAGATCGCGCAGGCGGAAATTGCGCATCGAGATGGCTTCTACGATGCCGGCATGCCCGTCGCCGACATCGACCACGTCACCAACCGCAAAAGCGTCCTCGAGCAGGATGAAGAACCCGGTGATGAGATCCTTGACCAGGGTCTGCGCGCCGAAGCCTACCGCGATGCCGGCGACGCCCGCGCCCGCCAGCAGCGGCGCGATGTTGAGGCCGAGCTCGGAGAGAACCATCAGCGCGATCACCGTGATCAGCGTGATCAGAATGACGCTGCGCAACAGGGGCAAGAGCGTGCGCGCGCGCGACCGGCGGCTCGAATCGAGGCCGGCGAGGCGGCGCTCGATCAGCGAGCTGATCAATTCCCACAGCACGAGGCCGATGATGATGACGACAACGAGCGAGAACGCGCTGCCGGTCGCGGGCTGTTCGGCGAGAAACGCGAGCCAGGTGAACGCGTCGAGCCCCCAGGCTTGGAGGAAGGCGAGCGCGGCGAGGCCGTAAATCGCGACGGAAACGCCGACGCGGAGAATCGCGGTATAGCGGTTGACACGGCCCTCGAGGCCGGGGAACCGCGCCTTGAGCGTGGGGCTCACCGAGAGGCCGCGCTGCATCAGCCGCTCGACGACGCGCGCGAGGATGGCCGCGGCCGCGACGACGACGAGGCTCAGCACCGTCGCGCGGAGGATGAAGGCGAAGCCGCCCGCTTCGTTCAGCGCGTAGACGCCGAAGATGCCGAGAATGTAGCCGATGGCGAGAACGTGCCAGGTCTCGCCCAGGCGGTCGCAGACAAAGCGCCAGCGGCTGTTCTTGGTCCGCTCATGTGCGCGCAGCCAATCGCGGAGGGGAAGGCGGTTCTGCAGGATGAAGATGATGCCGAGGATCGCCAGCACCAGCGCGGTGATGCGCATCAACAGCCCATCGATCGCGCCCGGCGCGCCGAGCCACCAGGCGCTGATCGACGCGGCATAGCCATAAGCCGCCCAATAGGCGAAGCGACGCGCCCAGATATAAAGGTAGTTGCGCGTCTCGCCGGTGAGCGGATAGAGCGCCTGCGCCACCGGCGAGAGCAGCGCGGCGCGGGCCAGCGCTAGCACGCCGCCGGACCAGATCGCCGCCGTGATCAGCGCCTCGGCCACGCCGCGCGTGCCGATGCGCGGGTGGGTCAAGGGCAAGACGATGCTCGCGATCAAGAGAAAGCTTGCAATCGGCAGGATCTCGACGACCGCCGCGGCGAGAAGCAGCAACATGCGCCCCATCACGTGCTTGCTCGCGCGCGTGTTGAGCTCTTTTGCTGGCCGACGCAGCAAAAGGCGGATGAGTATATTGGCGGCGAGCCCCGCCCCGAAGATGATCGCGAGCTTGACGAGGATATCGAACCAGACCTGGCGCAACTCCGGATTCGTGGTCTGCTCGCCGATCCAGGTGACGAGCCGTGGCGCCTGAACCAGCACGGGCACGGCCGCGAGAATCTCCGCGCCGAGCGCGTCGAGCTGCGCCGGCAGCGCGCCAAGCCAGGATGACGGCGCGGGGCTCGGCGCCGCGTGCTCGCCCTGCTGTGCGGCGATCAAGGCCTGAAGCTGATCGATGAGCTGCGTACGCGCCTTGTCGTCCTTGAGCGTCGCGACGAGTTGCTGCAACTGTGCCTTGGTCGGAGCGTTACTCGACGTGATCGCGGCGGCGCCCGGCCCGTTTGCGGCCCACGCCGGCAACAGCGGCGCCAGGCTGAAGACCAGGACGAAGGTCCAGCGCAACAGCAGTTTCGCTCTCATGCCGCAAAAGCTTAGCGCGGAGCGCGCCGTGAGGCCAACCGCTCAGCCCAAGGACTCGACGAGCCCTCGCGTCGCGGCGATCAGGAGGCCGATGCCCGACAAGACGAGGATCACGCCGGAAATGCGATTGAGCCACAGCATGACCACATCGCCCGCGAGGTTGCGCAAATGCGCAATGCCGAAGCTCAGGCCGAGCCACCACAAGAGCGAGCCGAGAAAGACCCCGCCGACCAGAACCGAGGCGCCGACGACGCCGGTGATCGCATCGGCGCCGATCTTGGCGAAGATCGCGGCGAAGCTCAGCAAGGTGATCGGATTGGCCAAGGTCAGCACATAGGTCGAGATGAAGGCGGCGAAGAGCGCCTCGCCGGCGAGCGGTTCCGGCTCGCGCGCGCGATAGAAGAAAAGCTCCTTGGCGCCAAAGACGAGGAGGAACGCACCGCCGGCAAGACCGAACCAATCCTGATAGCCGAGCAGCCAGTCGCGGATGAAGGTCAGGCCAAGGGCGGCGATCGCGCCGAAGCACGCATCGGCGATCGCCGCGCCGAGGCCCGACACGAATCCGTAAAGCGTGCCCTCGAAAAGGGAGCGCCGCACGCACAGCACACCGACCGGCCCCACCGGGAGGGCGATCACGATTCCGACGGCAATGCCTTTGACGAGGGTGATGAGGAGCATGAGCGGTGCGACAGTCTTGGCGGCGTCAGCCTCGCCGCGCAACCGGAAACCGAACCGACCCGAAAAGGCTGGAACCGTGGCTGAGGCACGCTAATCTGCGCTGCGGGAGAGGATGATGACCGACGATCCCGAGGATCGCCTGGGCCGCGCGCGGCCGAAGCTGGTCGAGAGCAAGGAGCGCTGGGCGCGCGATGGGCGGTTGCTGACCGGCCGGACGGCGGATCCGAGCCAACGCTTGCCGCCGGGCCAGCACCTCGTGCGCGACTGGCCGGTGCTCGATCTCGGCGTCGTGCCATCGGTCGATGCGCAACATTGGCGCCTCACAATCGATGGGCTGGTCGAGACGAAGCTCGATTGGAGCTGGAGCGATTTTCGTGCCCAGCCGCAAGCGAGCGATATCTCCGACATTCACTGCGTGACCGCGTGGTCGCGCTTCGACAACCAATGGGACGGGGTCAGTGCCAAGCACATTCTTGCGCTGGTGAAGCCGCTGCCCGAAGCGCACTTCGTGGTCTTTCACAGCTACGACGACTACACCACCAATTTGCCGCTCGCCGATTTCGACGATGACGATGTGCTGCTCGTGCATTCCTGGCAGGGCGCGCCGCTGCCGCGCGAACATGGCGGGCCGGTGCGCGCGGTCGTGCCGAAGCTCTATTTCTGGAAGAGCGCGAAATGGATCCGGCGCATCGAGCTGATCGCGCAAGACCGCGCCGGCTTCTGGGAAGAGCGCGGCTATCACGATCGCGGCGATCCGTGGCAAGAAGAACGCTATGGCTGAACGCGACGATGCGGCGATGAACGGAGACAGGGGACGAGAGAGCGCCGATGACCGCACATGAATTTTCGTTCCGCAAGAGTGGGGGCGGCGACTTGCCGCTCGCGGCCTGGCGCGGCAAGTCGGTGCTCGTGGTCAACACCGCTTCGGAATGCGGCTTCACCCCGCAATACGCACAGCTGGAGACGCTCTGGCGGCGCTACCGCGACAAAGGCTTTGTCCTGCTCGCGGTGCCCTCCAATGATTTCGGCGGCCAGGAGCCGGGCAGCGACGCCGAGATCAAGAGCTTCTGCGAGACGAACTACGCGATCGACTTTCCGCTGGCGGTGAAGGAGAAGACCGTCGGGCCGGACGCACATGCATTTTATCGCTGGATCGTCGCCGAGCTCGGCGAGACCGGCGCGCCGCGCTGGAACTTTCACAAATATCTCATCGGTCCCGACGGCGCGCTTCTCGGCACGTGGCCGTCGCGGGTGAGCCCGATCGATTCCGCGATCACGCGCGAAATCGAGAACGCCATCAATGCGTGATCGGCTCTGTCAAGAAAAACATTACAGCGAATTAAGCCCTTGGCGGTGCGCTCGGGCTTGATTTCCGTCGCGGA
>JBJKPV010000019.1:0-9881 GCA_046706015.1 Allostellaceae bacterium
CCTTGTGAGAGACGCGCCGCGCTTTTTTCTTCGCCTTGCGTTGTTGGCGCTCCCTTTGCTGCTCGCGGGCTGCGGCATCGGCCCCGATTGGCCGGCGATCGCCCAGCAAGCCGCCAATCTGCGCGCCAGCTGCGAAAACCAACTCACCTCGGGCATCGTCAAGACGCATCTCGCCGTCGAGCGATGCGCCAACCCGCCGATCCGCAACCTCTATGTCCAGGCGGGCTGGCCCGATATCGACGTGCTCGACGCCTATCTCGCCAAGCGCGAGGCGATCGCCTCGCAATGGGACCGTGGCGCGATCACGCCGCTCCAGGCACGCGCCGATCTGGCCCAGGCTTTGGTCGATCAGAATACCGAGCTGCAGCGACGCTACGCCGCGCGCGACGCGGCCTTGCGTCCGCCAACGCCGATGATCTGCACCCGGATGGGCCCCAACCTCTATTGTCGCTGAGGCGAGCCTCGGCCGCGCGCTACGCCGCCAGGCGATAGGCGGCCATGCTGAGCCCGCCAAGGGCGAAGCCGCGATAGATCGCCTCGCCCCGCGCCGCCGGGCCGGCCGCGCCCAGCGCCACGAAAAGCGGCAAGAAATGCTCGGGGCTCGGATGCGCCAGGCGGGCATGCGGCGCCCGCGCCGCCCAATCGAGCAGCTCCTCGGTCCTTCCCTCGGCCAAGGCATCGGCGAGCCAGCGATCGAATTCCTGCGCCCACGCCGGCGGCGGCCCGCCGCTGCGATCGAGCGTGCGCAGATTATGCGTGGCGCCGCCGCTCCCCAGCACCAGCACTTTCTCCGCGCGCAAGGGCGCCAGCGCCGCGCCAATGCGGTGATGCCAGCGCGCGTCGCGATAGGGCTGCACCGAGAGCTGCGCCACCGGCACGTCGGCGTCGGGGTAGAAGGATTGCAGCGGCACCCAGGCGCCGTGATCGAGGCCGTAGCCGGGCTCGGCCGCCGCCGCGATCCCGGCTTCGCCCAGGAGTTCGACCGCGCGCGCGGCGAGACGGGGCGCGCCGGGCGCGGGATAGCGCAGCCGGTACATGATCTCCGGGAAGCCGTAGTAATCGTGGATCGTCTCGGGCTCGGCCGCGCTGCCGAGCAGAGGCTCGCGCGTCATCCAATGCGCCGAGATGCACAGTATGGCGTCAGGACGCGGCAGCGACTCTGCCAGCGCGTGCCAGAAGGCGCCCGCTGGCCCGGGCTCGATCGCGACCGTCGGCGCGCCGTGGGAGATGAAAAGGCTTGGAAATTCCGACTCGTTCATGACGCTCATCTGGGCATTTTCAGCGGCGGCGGCAAGCCGATCACGTCGTTTGCGGCGGCACGATCAGCACCCGGTCGACGCGCCGTCCGTCCATGCCCAGCACCTCGAAGCGGAAGCCCTCGACCGTGACCTGGTTGCCGGCCGCCGGGATGCGGTGCATGCGCGCCATGATGAAGCCGCCGAGCGTGTGGTATTCGGCGCCCGCCTCGTCGACGAGGCTCGCCAAGCCGGTCAGATCCTTGACCATGTCGACCGGCGTCATGCCGTCGACGATGTAGGATCCATCGTCGCGCCGCTGCACGCTCGCGGCCTCGCCCGGCTCGGCAATGTCGCCGACTAGCGCCTGGACGATATCGTGCAAGGTGACGAGCCCCTGGAAATCGCCGAACTCGTCGACCACCAGCAGCATCGCCTCGCCCGATTGGCGGAACATCTCGAGCGCGCGTAGCGCCGTCGCCGTCTCCGGGATGTAGAGCGGCGGGCGCAGCATCTGCCGCAGCGCGAAGGTCTTGCCGCTCATCTGCGATGTCAGAACGTCTTTCACCTGCACGATCCCGGCCACTTGCGAAAGCCCGCCTTCGAAGACCGGAAAGCGCGAATTGCTGCTATCGCCGATCTTGCGCAGATTGTCGGCATCGGGGTCCTGCAGATCGAGCCATTCGACTTGCGTGCGCGGCGTCATGACCGCACCGACGCGGCGATCGCCGAGCCGCAGCGCCATCTGCACGATCGCGGTCTCGGCGGCGTGCACCTGTCCCGTGGCCTGTCCCTCGCGCAGCATGATCGCGATTTCCTCCTCGGTCGCGGGTGCCGGCTCGGCCGCGCGCAGCGGGATGAGAAAGAGCACCAGATTGCTCGAGGCCGACAGGAACCAGGCGATCGGCGAGACGAGCCGGATCATCCAGCGCAGCAGCGGCGCGAGGCCGCGCGCGATCGCCTCGGGCCGGCGCAGCGCCACGCGTTTCGGCACAAGCTCGCCGAAGATCAGCGTCAGATAGGAAATCACGAGCACGACAACGGCATAGCTCAGCGCGTGCGCGTGCGTGCTATAGGGCGCGAGCGCGGCCGCGATCCGGTCGGCAAAGGCCGCACCGCCGAAGACGCTGGCGAAGACGCCGATGACGGTGATGCCGATCTGCACGGTCGAGTGGAAGCGTCCCGGATCGCGCCGCAGCTCGAGCGCGGTCTTGGCGCCGGCGCGGCGGAGATCGGCGGCGTGCTGAAGGCGCACGCGCCGGGCCGAGACGATCGCCATCTCGGCGAGCGCGAAGAACCCGTTCAAGAGGATAAGCAGCGCGATGATCGCGAATTGCAGCCACAGCATGGCAAACCCGGAATGTGAAAGACCCCGGCGCCAGAATAGCAGGGATTGCCGGCGGATTCTGCGGCCGCCCGCGCCCGCCTAGGGGGCCTCGCGCCGCGACAGCGCGTCGCGACGAACGCAGCAAAACGCGATCACCGCGCCGAGCACCTCGCCCGCGCCGCCGACGCAGAGCGCGGCGCGAAGCCCGGCGAAAAAGCTCTCCGGCGAGCCATCGCGGAGATGCGCCGCGAACAGCGCGCCCAAAAGCCCGACCCCCAGGGTCGCGCCGACCATGCGCGCGGTGTTGAGCAGCCCCGAGGCCATGCCCGAGCGGGTCGGCACGACGCTCGCCATCGCGACGGCGTTGACGGGCCCGGTATTGAGGCCAAGCCCCAAGCCCAGAAGCGCGAACCCGGCCTCGACGAAGAGCAAACGGGTATCGGGCGCGAGTGCGGCCATCAGAAACAGCCCCGCCCCCATCGACGCCATCCCGGCCGCCATCATCGGCCGCGGACCCAGGCGCGCGGCCCAACGCCCCGAGCGTCGCGCGACGAGAACGTATGTCAACGACAGCGGCAGAAGCTCGAGCCCCGCCATGAACGCGGACGCGCCGCGCTGCGCTTGAAGATAAAGCGGCATCAAGAACAACATCGCGTACATGCCGAAGGTCATGAGCGACGCCACCGCCATCGCCGTCGGAAGGCCGCCGCGGCGGAGAAACTCGAGCGGCGCGAGCCCGTCTTTCGCCCGCGCTTCGACCCGGAGAAAGAGCGCGCCGGCGACGAGCGAAATAAAGGCGCAGACAAGACTCGTCTCTGTGCCCCATTGCGGCGCTTCGATCGCGGCGAGCGTCATCGTCGCGAGCGCGACGATGGCGAGCGCCTGACCCGCGACGTCGAGACGGCGCCCTTGCGGATCGCGGCTTTCGGGCATCATCGTGCTCAGCCCGAGCGCCACCGCGCTCAACGGGACGATCAGCAGAAAGATGCTGCGCCAGCCGACCGCGTCGACGAGCAGACCGCCTAGCGTCGGGCCGATCGCGAGCGCGAGCCCGTAGCAGCTTGCCCAGATTGCGATCGCATGCGCGCGCGCCTTCGCGTCTGGATAGCTGAGCGCCAAAATCGCGAGCGAGGTCGGCACCATGCAGGCAGCGCCGAGTCCCGTCACCGCGCGGCCCGTTATCAGCAGCGCGTCGCTCGGCGCGAAGCCGCAGATCAAGGAGCCACCAGCGAAAAGCGCCACGCCGGCAGCGAACACAAGCCGCTGCCCCCAGAGATCGCCCAAAGTGCCTGCGGTCAGAAGCAGGCTCGCATAGACGACGTTGTAGCCGTCGACCACCCATTGCAGCGTGCCGACGCCCACGCCGAGCTGGGCGCGGATGGGCTCGAGGGCGAGATTGACCACCGAGGTGTCGAGCTGCGCGATGAGAACGCCGAGCGACGTCGTGACAAGGACGAGGCGCGGCGCCTGCGGGCGCGACGCTTTCGCGATTCCGATTTTGGCGAATGTCATATCGGCCGTTACCTGTTGCGATCACCTTGGACCTCTAGCTAGGCCCCGGTCGGGCTCGCGTCCGCTGCGATCGCTTCGGTTTCGGCCGTAGCATTCGCCATTCAAGATGCCGCTGACGCGTCCTATCATCGGGCCCATGAGCGAAGGACCCGATCTGGCCGAAATCGCCTCTCTCATCGGCGATCCGGCGCGCGCCAACATTCTCGCCGCGCTGCTGGACGGGCGTGCCTTGACGGCGAGCGAGCTCGCCTATTTCGCGCGCGTCTCGCCGCAGACGACGAGCGGCCATCTCGCCAAGCTCACGGATGGCAGGCTGATCGCGATGATGAAGCAGGGCCGCTTCCGCTATTACCGGCTGGCGGCGCCTGAAATCGGCCAGATGCTCGAAGCGATCATGTCGGTCGCGGCGTCACAGACGCGGCGCGATCGTCCCGCGGCGGGGCTCGACCCGCTCCTGCGCACGGCGCGCACTTGCTACGACCATTTCGCCGGTCGGCTCGGCGTCGCGCTCGCTGACACGCTCTGCGCGCGCGGCCATCTTCTGCTTTCGAACGAGGGCGGCGCGCTCACGCCAAAAGGCTCGGCGTTTCTCGGTGAGTTCGGCATCGATCTCGGCGCCGCGGAGAAGCGCCGGCGCAGCTTTTGGCGCCCCTGCCTCGATTGGACCGAACGGCGTCTCCATCTGGGCGGCGCCGTGGGCGCGGCGCTCGCCAGCCGCTGCTTCGCGCTGCGTTGGTTCACCCGCGTGAAGGACAGCCGCGCGCTCGCCGTCACGAAAGAGGGCGAACGCGGACTCGCCGAGGCGTTTGGGATCTCGCTTTAGGCGTCGCGCACTGCGGCGCTGGCCTCGATCTCGACGGTGATGCCGCGCGGCAGCGAGGCGAGACCGACGGCGCAGCGCGCATGCCGCCCGCTCTCGCCGAAGATCTCGGCAAAGAGCGTCGAGGCGCCGTCGATCACTTCGGGCTGCTGACCGAAATCGGGCACGGCGCGCACCATGCCGAAGACGCGGAGCAGCCGCTCGACGCGGTTGAGATCGCCGAGAAAGGCGTGCATATGCGCGATGATGTTGATGGCGGTGAGCCGTGCATGAGCGCGCGCCTCGTCAAGCGAGACATCGGCGCCGACCACGCCGGTGTGAAGCTTGCCATCGGGCTCGACCGGGCCCTGGCCCGCCACATACAGCACGCCGCGATGGAGCACGCAGGGCACGTAATGCGCCGCGGGCGGCGGCGGCTTCGGCAGGACGATGCCCGCCCGCTCGAGCCGGCGATAGACATCCTCGGACATTGCTGCCTCCCCGCCCGCCACGGAGCGGCGTTCAGGACAACGCGTTTACCGCGAATAGAACTCGACGACGAGGTTCGGTTCCATCGACACCGGATAGGGCACGTCGGCGAGCTTCGGCGCGCGCAGGAACTTGCCCCGCATCTTGGCGTGATCGACCTCGAGATAATCGGGCACGTCGCGCTCGGTCGAGGCCGTCGCCTCGAGGATCACGGCCATCTGCTTCGCCTTCTCGCGTACCTCGATCGTGTCGTTGTCCTTGACGCTGTAGGACGCGATGTTGACGCGCTTGCCGTTGACGAGGATGTGCCCGTGATTGACATATTGGCGCGCGGCGAACGGCGTCATCGCGAATTTCATGCGATAGACCACGGCGTCGAGCCGGCGCTCCAAGAGACCGATCAGATTTTCGGAAGTGTCGCCCTTGCGCCGCGCGGCCTCGGTGAAGAGGCGGCGGAACTGGCGCTCGCCGATATTGCCGTAATAGCCCTTCAGCTTCTGCTTCGCCATCAGCTGCGTGCCGAAATCGGAGGGCTTCTTGCGCCGCTGCCCGTGCTGGCCGGGGCCGTAATCGCGACGATTGAGCGGCGATTTCGCCCTGCCCCAAAGATTGACCCCGAGGCGGCGGTTGATCTTGAACTTCGAGCCTTCGCGTTTGCTCATGAAAGATATCGATCCGTTTGGTTGTTGTTGTCCCAATAGGCCCTTGGCGCAAAGGCCAGGGCGGGACGGCAAGCGTCCACGTTCTTGGGAATAAGGGGCGCGACTATAAGCCCCGAGCCGGGCTTGTCAAGTCATTGGCAGGAAAGGAAAGAACGGCCCTGCCGCGAGCCGTTTCTCAGCCCGCCTTGCGGTAATCGAGCAGGCTTTCCGGCTTCTCGTTCTCCAGCACCAGGAGCCCGGTCGCGGTGTTGGAGATCGGGATGTGATAGTTGCGATGGACGCGCGACACCCGCCCCGTTAGGGCGCCCCGCATCACGAGCCAATTCAAGAGCTCGACCCCTTGGGAACCGGCGAGCTCGACCAACTCATGGACCGAATAGCCGGTCAGCGCCTCGGGATCGCTGACGATCTTCTCGAGGCACATCAGGTCGAACTGCTTGTTGATGAAGCCGGCGCGCGTGCCGTCGAGCTGGTGCGACAGCCCGCCCGTGCCAAGGATCAGGATCTTCAAATCCTCATCATAGGAATCGAGCGCGCGCCCGATCGCCTGGCCGAAGCGGAAGCAACGATGCGGCGAGGGCAACGGGTGCTGCACCGTATTGACCTCGATCGGGATGGTCTTCACCGGCCATTCCCCGCCGCCCGGCCAGAGCAGCGACATCGGCACGGTGAAAGCGTGATCGACCAGCATCTCCTGGCAGGTGACGATGTCGAATTCCTCGGCGACGAGCGAATTGATCACATGCCAGGAAAGGCGCTGATCGCCATAGAAGGGTCGCGAGATCGGCAAGCCCCAGCCCTCGTCCGCGTGGCGGTATTCGGCGGCCGCGCCGACCGCGAAGGTCGGCAGCTTGTCGAGAAAGAAATTGAGCCCGTGGTCGTTATAGACCACCACGACCACATCGGGCCGCAGCTGGTTCAGCCAGTCGTGGACGGCGTGGAACGGCTCGAAGAACGGCTTCCAATATGGATCCTGCTGCAAGCCCTTCGCGATCGCGTTGCCGATCGAAGGGATGTGCGAGGTCGAAACCGAGCCGATGACGCGCGCCATGATTACTTCCCCGCCGCCGCGAGTTTCGCCTTGAACGCCTCGACGCTCATGCCGGTCTGCTGCGCGCCGATGTCCTGGACGCCGAGCCCGAAAATCCCCGCGAGCTTGGCGAGATAATAAATGTTGCCGCCGGCCTCGATCATCGCCAGCACGTCGCGCTTGCGTACCGCCTCGCGCTGCGCGGCGTCGAGCCCGTAGCGCGCGCAATAGGCGTCCTCGTCGGCGAGGAAGGCGGCGCGATTGCCGGCCTCATTGAAGGAGTAGCACATCTTGTTGAGGGCATAGCCCTTCTGTGCCCGCTCGCCGTCGAAGATCGGCGTGCCCTCGATGTCGTGCTCGTGAATGATCGTATCCATGAATAAATTTCTAGGGCTGACAGCGCCCTACCACCTTGATTTGGATCAAGGCCCGGCTGGCCGGATTACTTTCGGACCTCGCTTGGCAGAGCGTCGCGCCCGCTGGCGCTCAACCTTCCGGCGAGATAGTCGACCGCGCCATTGAGCGTGGCCAGTTTTCTCGCGTCGGCCTCGGGAATGTCGATGGCAAGGCGCGCGTGGAGGGCGATCAGAAGGTTGAGTAAGTCCATCGAATCGAGGTCGATCGCCTCGCGCAGATCGGCGTCGGGATCGACGCCCGCCAGCTCCACTTCCGGCGCGATATTGGAGAGTTCCTCCAAAACCGCCGCGCGTATCTCGTCACGGGTCATAAGGCCTCCGGCGTTTGCAACAGCCTTTCGATCTCGGCCAGGTACAGCGCGCCGCGATGACCCTCGCTGGCGCGATGATCCGCCGCCAGGGTCATCGTGACGACCGGTCGCACCACAAGCTGGCCCTCCGCCACCCAAGGCCGCGCCGATGGCGTGCCGAATCCGACAAGCGCGACTTGCGGCGGGTAGATGATCCCGAACAGCGTCTTGACGCCGCGCTCGCCGAGATTCGAGACGGTCGCAGTCGCATCGCTCAGCTCCGAGCTGCGCAAATTGCCGGCGCGCGCCCGCGCCACCAGATCGCGCAGACGCGCCATGAGCGCATCGAGCGCAAGCTTGTCGGTATCGCGGATCGCGGGCGCGATCAGGCCGCCGCCGCGGATCGACACCGCCGCGCCGACATGAACCGCTTGGCTCGGCTCGTATCGCCCCTCGCGCCAGAAGCCGTTCAGGTCGGCGAACTTCGACAGAGCGAGCGCAGACGCCTTGAGCAAAAGCGCCGCCATGAGGAGGCGCTCTTGCGGCGCGCGCTTGGCGTTGGTTGCGGCGAGCCAGTCCGTCGCTGCGCCGAGATCGACATCCTGCGCCAGGTAATAGTGCGGAATCTCGCGCTTCGATCGCGCCATCGCGGCGGCGATCGCTTTGCGCATTTCGGCAAGGTCGAGCCTGCCGCGCGATTTTGCCGCGGGAGCCGCGCCCAGCTTCTCGGCCACGGTCGCGGCCGCGAGCACGTCGGTCGAGGTGACGGCGCCGCCAGGTCCGCTGCCGCTCAACCGCGAAAGATCGATGCCGCGTTCCGAGGCCAGGCGCCGGGCCGCGGGCGAGACCAGGGGGCGCGTGCCGGCCGCCGCGGATATAGGCGGAAGCGAGGGCGGCATCGATGGCACGGCGGCGCGAGGCGGCGGTGCCGTGCTGGGCTTCGGCGGCGTCGCCTTCGGCACCGGCGGCGCGCGCTCTTCACGCTTTGCCTCGCCGGCCGGGCGGATCGTCGCGAGCGGCGCTCCCACCGGCACTTTCGTTCCGGGCTCGACCAGCCATTGATCGAGCGTGCCGGCTTCGAAGCATTCGACCTCGATGGCGCCTTTTTGAGTCTCGACCACGGCAACGACGTCGCCGCGCGCGACCGGGTCGCCCGGCTGCTTCAGCCATTCGACCAAGGTGCCGGCCTCCATGTCGGCGCCGAGCGAGGGCATGCGGAACTCGGTCATCTGCGTCCCATCAGCGCCTTGGCGGCCGCTATGATGCGCGGCGGCTGAGGGATTGCCGCTTCCTCGAGATGCTTGGCGTAAGGGATCGGCATTTCCGCGCTGCAGATGCGGCCGACCGGCGCATCGAGCTCCCAGAAGGCCCCTTCCATGATCCGCGCGCTCACCTCGGCGGCGAGGCTGCCGCTCTTCCAATCCTCGTCGATCACGACGGCGCGCCGCGTCTTGCTCACGGAGGCAAGGATCGTCCGCTCGTCGAGCGGACGCAGCACGCGCAGATCGACGACCTCCGCCTCGATCCCGTCCCCGGCGAGCGCCTCGGCCGCCGCCAAGGTCTTCCCCAAAGAGCCGCCATAGGTGATGAGGCTGAGGTCGCGCCCCTCGCGGCGGATCGCTGCATGATCGATCTCGACCGCGCCCGCCTTGTCGGCGAGCTCACCCTCCATGTTGTAGAGCATCGCATTCTCGAAGATCAGAACGGGATCGGGATCCTCGAGCGCGGTCCACAACATGCCGCGCGCATCCTCGAGCGTCGCGGGCGCGAGCACGCGGATCCCCGGGATGTGCGCATACCATCCCTCGAGGCTGTGCGAATGCTGGGCCGCGAGCTGGCGGCCCGCGCCGGTCGCCATGCGGATCACCACGGGCGCATGGAGCTGCCCGCCGGACATATGGCGGATGGTCGCGGCGGTGTTGAGAATTTGGTCGAGCGCGAGCAGCGAAAAATTGACGGTCATGATCTCGACGATCGGCCGCATGCCGCCCATAGCGGCACCGATCCCGGCGCCGGTGAAACCGGATTCCGAAAGCGGCGTGTCGCGAATGCGCTCCGGCCCGAATTCCTCGAGGAGCCCCATGCTCACCGCGTAGGAACCGCCATAGCGACCGACATCCT